>NZ_MVOM01000024.1:0-54755 GCF_002018895.1 Acinetobacter sp. MF4640
GGCTAAAAGTGTATTTATTTGTCAGAATAAAACCATAAAAAAAAATTTTGAAAAATTCTTTGATTTTAATGTCAAGACAAAAGTTGTGGATTTGTGGCCTGGAATAAAAATCCCTCGTGAAATAATTAAGCCTGAGTGGTTCGATGATTTTTATTGTTCTAAGAGTATAATTGCTTTATGTCCTTATACTGACGTGAGAATGTCGCATAAGGGATTTGAAGATATTTACAAGGCTTATGAATTTTTTAAAGATAATAATATAAAAGTACTTGTAACTTCTGACAAGCATGGTTATTCAAATAATGATGTTTTTTCTTTTTGTGGAAATTGCAGCTACTCTGAATTACATTTTTTATATAGTCAATCAAATCTAATAATTTTTAACTCTTTATTTGAAACAGTAGGACTCCCAATTTTTGAAGCTCAATATTATGGCCTACCTGTTGTTTTAAATAATGTAGACTATGTAAGAAATCTTTGTAATAAATTTAATGATTTAAACTTTATCATACTAGAGTCTAAAGAAGTTCGGTTTAATTTGGAGAAGGTAAAAAATATAAAAATTCCTTCGAATCATACCTGCTTTACAGGTGAATGGGATCAAATACAGGCATTTTTCTAAGGTATATTTTATGAAACAAATTCTCCAAGATATGGCAAATGGTGGTACGACTGTGACCAAAGCGCCAGTACCACAATGTTCAAAAGGTCATTTACTGATTTCTACAACGACGTCGCTTATTTCTGCTGGAACAGAACGTATGTTGGTTGGATTTGGTAAGGCATCTCTAATTGATAAAGCACGCCAGCAACCTGAAAAAGTGAAAATGGTGCTTGAAAAAGTACAAACAGATGGTCTGTTAACAACTTACGATGCGGTAAAGTCTAAGTTGGCTCAACCACTTGCATTAGGTTATTGCAATGTGGGTATCGTGCATGAAGTAGGTGCCAATGTAGATGATTTCCAAGTTGGAGATCGTGTTGTATCAAATGGCCCACATGCAGACATGGTCAAAGTACAGAAAAACCTGTGTGCAAAAATACCCGACAATGTAAGCGATGAAGCAGCTTCTTTTGCAGTCGTTGCAAGTATTGGCTTGCAAGGTATCCGTCTTGCTCAACCGACTTTGGGCGAAAGCTTTGTCGTGACAGGTGCGGGCCTGATTGGTCTACTTACCATTCAGATGCTAAGAGCAAATGGCTGTCGCGTTCTCGCTATTGATTTCGACCAAAGTAAATTAGATTTGGCAAAACAATTCGGTGCAGAGATCTGTAATCCTGGCAAAGGAGAAGATCCAGTGGCTGTTGGTCTGGCATTTAGTCGTGGTGCGGGTGTAGATGGTGTCATTATTACCGCGTCAACCAAGGTCAGTGATCCTGTTATTCAAGCAGCACGAATGAGTCGAAAACGTGGTCGCATTATTTTAGTTGGTGTAACTGGCTTAGAGTTAAATCGTGCCGATTTTTATGAAAAAGAACTCAGTTTCCAAGTTTCTTGTTCATATGGTCCAGGTCGTTATGATACTGAATATGAAGACAAGGGTAATGACTATCCACTTGGCTTTGTTCGTTGGACAGAGCAACGTAACTTTGTTGCCGTTTTGGATATGATGGCTGCGGGTACATTAAATGTAGAGCCATTGATCACGCAACGATTTGAATTTGAAGATGCACCTAAAGCGTATGATGCATTGACGGAAGACAAATCTGGTTTGGGTTTATTGCTTAAATATAACTCTCCAGTCGAAACCCGTTTAGAAAAGCGAGTGGTATTACGTCCAATTTCTATTGAGCCAAAAAATGCTGTCGTAGGTTTTATTGGTGCGGGTAACTATGCTTCTCGTATCTTGATTCCTGCTTTCAAAAAAGCATCTTCTCAATTACACACCATCGTAACCTCTGGCGGCATTAATGGGGTTATTCATGGAGAAAAAACAGGATTTGCCGAAGCTTCGACAGATCTGGATGGTTTATTAAATAATAAAGATATCAATACCGTCGCGATTGCGACCCGCCATAATAGCCATGCATACTTTGTAGAAAGAGTTTTATCGGCAGGTAAGAATGTTTTTGTTGAAAAGCCATTGGCTCTAACTGTCGAAGAAATTGAAAAAATTGAAACTGTTTACAATCAAAATATCCAGAATAATCAATATGCACGAGTCATGGTGGGCTTCAACCGTCGTTTCTCACCACAAGTGCAAAAAATGAAAACTTTGCTAGATACAGTGAAAGAGCCGAAAAGCTTTATCATGACCATGAATGCAGGTGCGATACCCGCGGATCATTGGACACAAGATAATGCAGTTGGTGGTGGGCGTATCATTGGAGAAGCATGTCACTTTATCGACTTGATGCGCTTCCTAGCAGGTTCAAAAATTGTTTCTATTCAGGCTCGACGTATGGGCGAAACTGATGCCGTACAGGTTCTAGAAGATAAGGCTTCAATTACGCTTGGTTTTGAAGATGGGTCATTTGGCACCATTTTCTACTTAGCAAATGGCGCTTCAAGCTTCCCTAAAGAGCGTGTAGAAGTCTTTACAGCAGGTCGAGTACTACAATTAGATAATTTCAGAAAGCTAAAAGCATTTGGCTGGCCTGGTTTTAACAAGATGAATCTGTGGCGTCAAGATAAAGGTCAAGATGCTTGTGCTGCAGTCTTTGTAGACAGTATTCGAGATGGAAAAGAAGCACCAATTCCTGCCGATGAAATTTTTGAAGTTGCTAGAGTGACCATTCAGGTTGCCGAAATTTTAAGAGCACAAACATGAGTTTAGTCATGAAAGGTCAAACAGCGCTTGCATTAGGGCTGTTTAATTTGTTCAGAGTGTTTAAATATCGTGTGGGCGTAAAAACAGGTTTAAACCCTGTACAAAAGCTGTCTGCACAATTGCCAGCGGGTTGCTTCTTTAGTCAGAGCGCACCCACTGGCACAATGAATGTGCCCGTAAACTCAACGTTAACAGCCTTTGGATACCTCAAGTATCCAGTGGCTGGACAGCTGCCGAATTGGTTCTATAGCCCTTTAACCCAACATACCTTTCAAAATACAGAGAAGGCGTGGTATCAAATTCCAGATTTTGATGGAAATGTTGGTGATATTAAAGGCATCTGGGAGGCTTCTCGTTTTGACTGGCTAATAGACCTTACACTACACGAGCGTCAAGTGAGAGATGGGCAAGCATTGGTTCAGCTTGATTTATGGTTGAATGATTGGTGTAAGAAGAATCCTGCTTATTTTGGGCCGAATTGGAAATGTGGACAGGAAGCATCCATCCGTGTCATGCATATCATTACTGCACTCATCGGTTTAGAGCAAGAGCAGTATCCGCATGACAATGTCTGTACATTTATTGAGGCACATTTAAAGCGTATTGAACCTACAATTGATTATGCAATTGCTCAGGATAATAATCATGGGACCTCTGAGGCAGCTGCATTATATATTGGTGGAGCTGTTCTTAATCTTTGGAAACCTAAGCCTCAATATCAACAATGGCAGGCCTTGGGTGAGAAATGGTTGATGAACCGTGCAAGCAAGCTCATTATGCAAGACGGCGGTTTTAGCCAATATTCGATTAATTACCATCGAGTGATGCTAGACTCTTATTGCTTAGCTGAAATAGTTCGCCAAAAATTCGAATTGAAGCCTTTTTCAGGACAATTATACCGTCAATTGCAGAAAGCGACAGACTGGTTATATGTATTAACCCAAGCTGATGGGGATGTCCCTAATTTAGGTGCCAATGATGGTGCGCGACTGATTCCTGTAAGCCAAACGGATTATCGTGATTTTAGACCGACAGTACAGTTGGCAAGTACTTTATTCCATCAACATAGTTATTATCCAGAACCGGATTTATATGATGAAAGTCTAAAGTTCTTTCGAATACAAAAATTGAAGCAAGAAAACTTTGAACTGCCTTCGCGAAATCAATTTTTTTATGAAAGTGGTTTGATTAGTTCTCAAAATAATAATTTCTTTATTGCACTCAAATTACCGAAATTCAAATTTCGTCCAAGTCAATGTGATGCCTTGCATCTAGATGTGTGGTTTAAAGGACAAAACCTTTTACGTGATGGTGGGACCTACAGTTATAATTCCACAGTTGAAGATTTAGATTACTTTTCTGGTGTTGCCAGTCATAATACCGTTCAGTTTGATCAGCATCAACAAATGCCGCGTTTAAGTCGGTTTTTATTTGGTGCGTGGCTGACGCCAAAAGAATTAACGTATAGCGTTAATGAATTTGGTTGTGGTTATCAAGATCATTGGGGTTGTACACATCACCGTAAAATTTCATTAACGGATAATGTAATTAAAGTAGCAGATAACATATCTGGCTTTCAGCAGAAAGCTGTATTACGTTGGCGTTTACAACCAGATCATTGGACTCTTGAGAACAATGTTCTAAGCAATGGTAAAGTGGAGATTACTTTAGAGGCTGAGCATCTGATCACTCTTCGTTGGGGTGAGGGAGAGGAGTCTAGGTACTACTATCAAAAGAGCAAAGTGCCTGTTCTAGAAGTGATTGCTACACAAGCGACTACAATTTTTACTGTAATTAAAGATTTAACATGAAAATTTTATATTTCCATCAGCATTTCTCGACACCTAAAGGGTCAGCAGGAATCCGTTCCTATGCTATGGCTCAATCGCTCATTCGTAATGGTCATCAGGTGACGATGGTTTGTGGTTCTTTTGGTGCAGGTCAAACGGGTTTAACCCAGCCTTTTGATAAAGGAATGCGCCGTGGTGTAGTCGATGGCATCGATATTATTGAATTTGAATTGCATTATTCGAATACGCTGTCTTTCCTCAAACGTATTTTTATTTTTTTAAGTTTTGCTTTTAAATCGATTAAAGTTGCTTTAACTGAACAGTACGATGTTGTGTTCGCAACGACAACACCATTGACAGCAGGTATTCCGGGTATTTTTGCTAAGTGGCTAAGACGGAAACCATTCGTTTTTGAAGTACGGGATTTATGGCCAGAGCTTCCTAAAGCAATGGGGGTGATCAAAAACCCAGTGGTTTTATGGATGATGTCTGTACTTGAATGGACTTCTTATCATTCAGCTGATCGTTTAGTGGGATTGTCTCCAGGTATTGTGGACGGCATTATTAAACGAGGGATTGCCCCTGAAAAAGTAGCCTCTATTCCAAATGGTTGTGATTTAGATATTTTTGCATCTGAACATCAAGCATGGCGACCTGAGGGTGTTCAACCAACAGACCTTATGGCAATTTTTACTGGGACACATGGCTTGGCCAATGGTCTTAATGCCGTGTTAGACGCAGCAGTTGAATTGAAAAAACGCCAAAGAACGGACATTAAATTGGTTCTGGTTGGGGATGGCATGCAGAAAAAAGCATTGCTTGAACGAGCGGCAGAGCTTCAATTGGATAATGTGATTTTTCATGATCCTGTTAATAAAGCAAAGTTAGCAGGTCTTATGGCCAGTGCAGATATTGGGTTACAAATTTTAGCCAATGTTCCAGCCTTTTATTATGGAACGTCGCCGAACAAATTTTTTGATTATATTTCAGCAGGCTTGCCGGTTTTAAATAATTATCCGGGTTGGTTAGCAGAGTTAATTACTAAAGAACAATGTGGTTTTGCTGTACCCCCAGAGAATCCTCAAGCATTTGCTGATGCCTTGGAACAGGCAGCGAATCAGCGCGAAAAACTGATTGAAATGGGCAGAAATGGTCAGCAGGTTGCCAGAGAACAGTTTAATCGTTCTATTCTTTCGCAGAAGTTTTCTGATTGGGTTGCAGGAGCGTAATATGCTTAAACGTTTACTGGATATCGTTATTGCTTCAATTGCTTTGGTATTACTTTCACCCTTATATTTTTATGTGGCGCATAAAGTAAAAAAGAACCTAGGCTCGCCAGTCTTGTTTCGTCAGGTTCGTCCAGGTTTGCATGGTAAACCATTTGAAATGATTAAGTTTCGTACCATGAAGGATGCACTGGATGAACAGGGCAATCCCTTACCAGATAGTGAGCGTTTAACAGCTTTTGGCAAAATGTTACGTTCAACCAGTCTGGATGAAATGCCTGAGCTTTGGAATGTGATTAAAGGTGATATGAGTGTGGTTGGCCCACGACCATTACTTATGGAATATTTGCCTTTATATAATGAAGAGCAAGCCAAACGTCATAACGTGCGCCCAGGCATGACAGGTCATGCACAAGTGAATGGCCGCAATGCTATTGGTTGGGAAGAAAAATTCAAATTAGACACATGGTATGTCGAAAACCAGTCAACCATATTGGACTTTAAAATCATGTTGAAGACAGTTCAGAAAGTGATTGCTAAAGATGACATTAGTGCAGAAGGAGAAGCGACGATGACTCGCTTTATAGGATCGAAACATAAGGATAAAGAATAATGTCGGATAAATTGATTGGTGTTTATGGTGCAAGCGGATTTGGTAAAGAGGTTATGCCTCTGGTACGTGCGCAATTTACTGAATTAAATAAAGAAAATTTTGTATTTATTGATGACGGTCAGGCAAATACAGATTTAAATGGATATCAAGTATTAAGTTACACTGATTTTATAAATAATTCTAAAACCGATAAACGCGTGACAATTGCAATCGCAAATAGCCAAGTACGTGAAAAATTGGTGGCTCGTTTAGATCAGGACGGCGTTCAGCACTTAGAAATTCAAGCAGCGAATACGGTTATTCTAGATGAGGTTGAAATCGGCGAAGGGAGTCTACTTTGCCCATTCACTTGTTTGACCTCAAATATTAAAATTGGCAAATTTTTCCACGCTAATATCTATAGTTATGTTGCGCATGATTGCGTCATTGGTGACTACGTTACCTTTGCTCCGGGTGTGAAATGTAATGGCAATATTCATATAGAAGACCATGCCTATATCGGTACTGGCGCTGTGATCAAACAAGGCACACCAGACAAACCATTGGTTATTGGTAAAGGTGCAATCGTTGGGATGGGGGCGGTAGTCACCAAAAGTGTTCCCGCAGGTGTTACCGTCGTGGGTAATCCAGCCCGAATTTTAGAGAAAAAATAAAGATTTTTGTAAGAATTTAACTAGGAAATAAATATGTTAAACACTGCATTTGAACCATGGCCAAGCTTTACGCAAGAAGAAGCAGATGCTGTATCTAAAGTACTGATGTCGAATAAGGTAAACTATTGGACGGGTCAAGAATGCCGTGAATTTGAAAAAGAGTTTGCAACATTTGCTGGCACTCAATATGCGGTGGCTTTAACCAACGGTACAGTTGCCCTAGATGTGGCTTTAAAAGCTTTGGGAATTGGGGCTGGTGATGATGTGATCGTCACTTCACGCACCTTCCTTGCCTCTGCTAGCTCAATTGTTACCGCTGGTGCTAATCCTATCTTTGCTGATGTTGAGCTGGACTCTCAAAATATTTCACGAGCTACCATTGAAGCGGTACTGACTCGGAAAACCAAAGCGATTATTTGTGTGCACTTGGCGGGCTGGATGTGTGATATGGATCCGATCATGCAGCTGGCTGAAGAAAAGGGGCTGTATGTCATTGAAGACTGTGCGCAAGCGCATGGTGCACAATATAAAGGTAAACCAGCGGGTTCAATTGGGCATATTTCAGCTTGGTCTTTCTGCCAAGATAAAATTATGACCACAGGTGGTGAAGGCGGTATGGTCACCACCAATGATGAGAGCCTTTGGAAAAAAATGTGGTCTTATAAAGATCATGGTAAAAGCTACGACAGCGTTTATAACAAGCAACATCCACCAGGTTTCCGATGGTTACACGATTCTTTTGGAACCAATTGGCGTATGATGGAAATGCAGGCGGTGATCGGCCGTATTCAATTGACTCGTATGGCAGAGTGGACACAAAAGCGAACCGAGAATGCGGAACACATTTTGAAAGCTTTTGCTGATTCTCCTTATTTTACAGTTCACTTGCCTTCAAATGATTATGTGCATGCACATTATAAATGCTATGTACAAGTCAATCTGGAAGCATTACCTGAAGGTTGGTCACGTGACCGAATCATGCAAGAGATTAATGCGCAACAGGTGCCTTGCTTTAGTGGTTCATGTTCAGAGGTATATTTGGAGCATGCTTTTGATGGGACGCCGTGGCGCCCTGAACAGCGTTTAAAGAACGCACAAAAACTAGGTGAAAGTAGTTTAATGTTTTTAGTTCATCCAACTTTGAGTGAAGATAGCATTAATCAAACTATTTCTGCTATTGAACAAGTACTTACTAGAATTTAAATGTTCTGATGTAAAGTGAATGTTTCGGTTTTGCATTCACTTTACATTTTTACATTTGTTTGTGGGTAGCAAATAACTTAAAAACACATTTAGTTTACTTATATAAATAGCATAGAGAAGACTCACCCTGTGAAATCAGTCATTCTGCCTTTGGTTACATCGCCACGATATGCCAAACAATTATTTTTAATCCTTTTGGATTTTTTAGTTTTTCCTGTCTTGATTTGGTTGAGCTACGCATTACGTGAATTTAACCTAGGGGCAGAAGTTGTTCCTAATATCTCATTCGGATCACTCTGGGTAAGTGTTTTAGCAATCACTATGTTATTGATTTGTGGAACATATCATTTTATTGTTCGTACATTCAATGAGGTGTTCTTTACACGCTTAGCGATTGCAACAGGATTAACTGTCCTTGGACTTTTTGGGCTGGCATATTGTACAGAGGCTTTTATTCCGACATCAATTCCTTTGATGTTTGGTTTCTTCATGTTTTCCTGGGTTTGGTTTAGCCGTGGTGCTATTCGATTTATTGTGCGGGCATGTTTGCAAACTGATATTCCAAAAAGAAAAATCGTGATTTATGGCGCTGGATATGCAGGCCAACAAATTGCGGCAATGTTGAATCGTTCAGATGAACATTTTCCTTTATTTTTTATTGATGATGAACAGTCGTTATCAGGGCAAATTATTGGTGGTTTAAAAGTTTATAATGCTGAACATGCGCTTAAACGTCTGGAAAGAGAAACAGTTGATGAAATTCTCATTGCTTTACCATCTGTAGGGCGTACGCGAAAAAGTGAAATTGTTCAATTTCTTGAACCTGCACATATTAAAATTACAGAAATCCCGGGGCTTACAAAGCTTGTAGATGGCGACATTAAAGTCTCAGACATCCGAGAAGTAGATATTATTGATTTACTTGGACGTGATCCTGTTCCGCCGATTCCAGAATTATTGGCCAAAAATATTCAACATAAAGTAGTGATGGTCACAGGGGCAGGCGGTTCTATTGGTTCAGAACTTTGTCGACAAATTATTAAGAATAATCCGCAGAAATTGGTTATTTATGAGCTTACTGAATTTGCACTGTATAGTATTGATAAAGAGTTACGTCTTAAGTCACAAATAGAAATTATTCCAATTTTAGGAACAGTCCTCGACGAAGCTAAACTTGAGCGTGTGATTGAGCAGTATAATGTACAAACTGTATACCATGCAGCGGCTTATAAGCATGTTCCATTGGTCGAGTGTAATCCAATTGCAGGACTAAAAAATAACTCTATTGGTACAGCCTTTAGTGTGAATGCTGCGATTAAAAAAGGTGTAGAGACTTTTGTACTGATTTCAACAGACAAGGCTGTTCGTCCGACAAATGTAATGGGAGCGTCTAAGCGAATGGCTGAGCTTTACTGTCAAGCGATGGCAGAAGCGCAGCAGCAAACTCAAATTAGTATTGTCCGTTTTGGGAATGTATTAGGTTCTTCAGGCTCCGTTGTTCCTCTGTTCAAGCAGCAGATAGCAAAAGGTGGCCCAATTACAGTGACTCACCCTGACGTGACGCGTTATTTTATGACGATTCCAGAAGCCTCACAATTAGTCATTCAGGCTGGTGCTTTGGGTACAGGTGGAGACGTTTTCTTGTTGGATATGGGAGAGCCTGTTCGTATTCAAGATTTAGCACGTCAAATGATCGCGTTGAGTGGTTTGAAAGTTCGTGAAGAAGGGTCGGATCTGGGGGATATTTCGATTGAGTATGCTGGACTCCGCCCAGGTGAAAAGTTATATGAAGAGTTGCTAATTGATCATGAAGATACACAGTTAACTGAGCATAGTCGAATCTTACGTTCATTTGAAAAGCATTTCTCTTTAGATGAATTATTGCCGATTTTCGAACGCATTTATGGCTTAACTGCAATTGATCAAGACATTGACTGGGCATTAGCTCAGTTAGAACATTATGTCGATGGTTATCAACGTAGCAGTGAAGTTAAGGTAAACTAGCTTTAATGATTTAATTAACGCAAATGTCTGGATCTGTGATGACAATTAAAAAAGCCATTCTTCCTGTTGCGGGTCTTGGCACCCGTTTTTTACCTGCAAGTAAGTCTATTCCGAAAGAGATGGTGATAGTCGTTGACCGCCCAGCGATTGAGTACGTTGTGAAAGAAGCTGTAGCGGCGGGTATTGAGCAGATCATTTTAGTCACGCATTCATCTAAAGCATCGATTGAGAATTATTTTGATCGTAACTTTGAGCTTGAAACAACGCTTGAGCAGAAGCAAAAATTTGATTTACTCAAAGAGATTAAGGATATTCTGCCTCCACATGTCAGCGTAGTAAGTGTGCGCCAGCCGCAACCCTTAGGACTTGGACATGCAGTTTTATGTGCAAAGTCGATTGTGGGAAATGATGATTTTGCTGTGCTGTTACCTGATGTTCTAGTTAAAGATGCTGATCTAACTAATGATTTGAGCTTAATGATTCAGCGTTTTAATGAAACAAATGCTTCACAAATTATGGTTGAAGCGGTGCCTGACCATTTGGTTGATCAGTATGGTATTGTTGATGTAGCTTCTGTACCCAATGAAGGTCAAAGTATAGTGATGCAAGGTATTGTTGAAAAACCAGCAGTGGGTTCAGCACCTTCTAATTTATCTGTGGTCGGACGCTATATTTTGCCCGCTGAGATTATGCAACTTTTGGAACAAACACCGAAAGGTGCAGGCAACGAAATTCAATTAACCGATGCAATTGCTATGCTACAACAGACCAATACGGTTGAAGCCTATCGTATGAAAGGTCAAACTTTTGATTGTGGCAGTAAACTGGGTTATTTAAAAGCCGTTCTACATTATGGGGTTGATCACCCGACGTTGGGTGAGGCATTTAAAGTGCTTATCCAAGAGCTTTAATGATCAGCGGGAAACTCTTATGAAAGTTGCAGTATTTGGACAAACCCTGTATTCAGGTGTTATGGCGGCATTGCTAGCTGAATGTGGACATCAGGTCTTTTGGTGCGATATCTTAAAAAGGTCGGCTTCAGAGCAAGCCTATACACAAGATGATGCTGTGATCAATCTACTCCATAAGCAAGAAAAAAGTGGATTTCTGCAATACTGCAATTTTAATGCGATTCCTCTCGATATCGATGCTTACTTTTTTAGTCTGAGTCCGACAGAAGAATCGCAAGGCATTGAAATTCTCAAAGAACTCAAACAGCGCCCTATTATTCATCCTAAATTGATGATCAATGCCTCGACTTTAGGGTTACACGGCACTGAAAAATTTGAAAAAATCTTAGCGGATGATGATTGGGTGTATTTGCCTGACGTGATCCAAGAGGGTAACGCTTTGCAAAGTTTACTACAGGCTAAACAGTTGACTGTAGGTTGCTCAAGCGAAACAAGCCAAATTAAAATTCGAGAGTTACTTCGTCCTTTATTTCCAAGAGAACAACAATATTTGTTTATGCCTGTTTTAGATGCTGAGTTTACTAAACTCAGTGTTTCAGGCATGTTGGCAACCCGCATCAGCTATATTAACGATTTAGCCGTGGTGGCTGAGAAGCTAGGCATTGATATTGAGCATGTACGTCAAGGCTTGGCGGCGGATAGTCGAATTGGTGCATCATATCTCTATCCTGGAGCTGGCTTTGGCGGTGAAAATTTCTCTCATGATGTCTTAACATTAGCAAATACTGTTTCAGGTACTGGAGCGAAGAGCCAGTTATTGGCACAAGTTTGGGATATCAATGAGCAGCAAAAAGAAATTCTCTTCCGTAAATTATGGAATTATTATCATGGGGATTTAGCTGGTAAGGTGATTGCAATTTGGGGGGCCTCATTTAAAGAAAACACGTCTCGCATTCAGCAGTCTCCAATTCATGCCATGTTAAAAGCGCTTTGGGCACAAAATATGGTGGTCAAATTGCATGATCCTCAGGCATTGGCAGAAATTGAAAAACATTATGGGCATCGAGAAGATTTGATTTACTGTGCCGATCAATATGAGGCCGTTGAGGGAGCACATGCTTTGTGCTTATTAACCGCTTGGAAGCAGTACTGGAGTCCTAATTACCCAGAATTACTCAAAAAAATGCAGCACCCACTGATTCTAGATGGTCGAAATATTTATGATCCATGCTATGTCAAAGCTCAAGGCTTTGCCTATCAGGGAGTAGGGCGATGAAGAATCAAAATAAACCGTATCCCGTCGAAGATATTAATACAGCCATTGCCCGACTGCAGGGCTTGAAAGCTCATTTTGAACAGCATCATCTGAATGATCTTTTTGCAGATGATTCGACTCGTTTTGAGCAGCTCTCTGTCGTATTAGAGCCGATTATTTTTGATTTTAGTAAACATCGTATTGATCGAACCGTAATTGATTCTTTAGTACAGTGGGCGCAGGCACGAGATTTAACCAATTGGATTAAAACCTTATTTTCAAGTACAGCAATTAACTATACTGAACACCGTTCAGCCATGCATTGGGCGTTACGTTTACCAAAATGCGATCAACAGCATCAAGCTATTGCTGATCAGGTTCATGAACAACTGCAAAAAATGTATGCATTGGTCAACAAAATTCACGAGGGCCAATATCGGGGGGCGACGGGTGAAGTGATTCAAGATGTGGTGAATATTGGTGTGGGGGGATCTGACCTAGGACCACTGATGGTCAGCCATGCATTATCTGACTTTAAAAAATCGACACAAAAGCCTTTAAATCTGCATTTTGTTTCAACCATAGATGGCAGTCAGCTTTCAGAACTTCTGCATAAGCTACGTCCAGAAACAACATTATTTATTATCTCGTCAAAGTCATTTGGTACGATTGATACCCTCTCCAATGCGCAAACGGTACGTCTGTGGCTTGAAAAAGCATTAGGTCAAGAGGCTCAAACCTTAAAGCACCATTTTATTGGTGTCTCGACCAAGCCTGAAAAAATGACTGCTTGGGGTATCGCGCCAGAGAATCAATTTTTATTGTGGGACTGGGTAGGTGGTCGTTATTCTCTGTGGTCATGTATTGGACTTCCAATTGCTTTAACCATTGGGGTGAATGCATTTAAGCGGTTTTTAGCGGGTGCTTATGCAATTGACCAGCATTTTCAACATGCTCCTTTTGAGCAGAATATTCCTGTCTTGATGGGGCTTTTAGGCGCTTGGAACAATAATTTCTTAGACATTCAGACACATGCTGTTTTACCTTATGACGGTCGCCTCAAGTACTTTGCATCCTATCTACAGCAGCTTGAGATGGAGTCGAATGGTAAGTCGATCCAACGCAATGGTGAAAAAGTTGAATGGGAGACTTGTCCGATTGTATGGGGCGAGGTGGGACCGAATGCACAGCATGCATTTTATCAACTGTTGCATCAAGGGACACATTCGGTGAGTTGTGACTTCATTGCACCAATACAACGTTATAACGCAAATCAGTTTACCTATGTGGATAATGCTGAGGCATTAATTGAACAACATCATTTGGCACTTTCAAATTGTTTAGCACAGTCACGTTTATTGGCATTTGGAAATCAAGCGCTAGATCAGAGAGAATTAGCCTCTTTGCCTGAATATAAAAAGTATGAGGGTAACCAGCCAAGTACAACAATTTTAATGCAAGAGCTTAATCCTTATAGCTTAGGTATGCTTATCGCGATGTATGAACATAAAGTATTTGTACAATCCGTACTTTGGAATATTAACCCTTTCGATCAATGGGGTGTTGAAAAAGGCAAGGAAATTGCCAACCAGTTACTGCCTATTTTAAATGGTCATCAACAAGATCTATCTACATTAGATGTTTCGACTCAGGGTTTATTAAAAATTTTATTAGGAAAAATAGATGGCTAATATTTTAGTGACTGGTGGGGCGGGTTATATCGGTTCACATACCTGTGTTGAACTCTTTGAAGCTGGGCATGATGTGATCGTGCTCGATAACCTTTCTAATAGCTCGGAAGAGTCGTTAAAACGTGTTCAGGAGTTAACTGGAAAAACGCTTAAGTTTATTCAGGGCGATATTCGTAATCAAAGTGATTTAGATCAAGCTTTTTCTTCCAATCGCATTGATGCAGTGATTCATTTTGCAGGGTTAAAAGCAGTAGGTGAAAGCCAGCAAATACCACTGACTTATTTTGATCATAATATTTCAGGTTCAATCCAGTTAGTGCAAGCGATGGAGCGTGCACACGTTTTTAACTTGGTGTTCAGTTCATCTGCAACTGTTTATGGAGAAGAAAACTCACCGCCATATCAAGAAAATATGGTTTTGGGGATGCCAAACAACAATTACGGCTATACCAAATTGATTGTAGAACAGTTATTAGAAAAACTGTCGAAGGCAAATGATGATTGGTCAATTGCCTTGTTGCGCTATTTTAATCCTGTGGGTGCACATAAAAGCGCTCAAATTGGTGAAGATCCTCAAGGAATTCCAAACAATTTAATGCCTTATTTGACACAGGTTGCAGTGGGGTGCAGAGAAAAACTGTCTATTTTTGGACAAGATTACCCAACTGATGATGGAACCTGTGAAAGAGACTTTATTCATGTGGTTGATTTGGCAAAGGCGCATGTTTTAGCTGTTGAGAATAGACTGAAGCATAAAGGTTGTCGTGCGTGGAATATTGGGACAGGCATTCCAATTTCAGTATTAAAAATTAAAGAGACTTTTGAAAAAGTGAATGGCGTTATCGTTAATTCCGAGTTTGTTGAGCGAAGAGCTGGTGATTTAGCATGCTTCTATGCAGATGCTTCAAGAGCCAATCGAGAATTAAACTGGACACCCGAATTGACATTAGAAGATATGTTAGCAGACAGTTGGAATTGGCAAAAGCAGAATCCCACAGGCTACAAAGCATAATTTTCTATAATATTTTTCCGCGCAATAAAATAGGCACTTAAGGTGCCTATTTTTATATTTAAAACCGAGAAATTAATTTTGAATCAACCGAGTCAATTCATCAACATAGTCTTGCATCGGCTTTGGATGTTGGTCTAAACGAGTTTCAATATTTAAACGTAATAGGGGCTCTGTGTTTGAAGCACGTACGTTAAAGCGCCAAGCACCAAAATCTAAACTTACGCCATCTGTGTGGTCAATACTTGGATTTTGATCTGCGAAATGGTCAAAAAGCTTTTGAATCGTGGCTTGAGTATCTGCGACTTTAAAATTGATTTCCCCAGAGCAAGGGAATTTAGTGATCATCTCTTCAACCAATGAGGACAATGATTGTCCAGTTTCAGACAGTACGCAAACAACCAACAACCATGGAATCATTCCACTATCACAATAAGAAAAATCGCGGAAATAATGGTGTGCAGACATTTCACCGCCATAAACAGCATTGTGCTCACGCATTTTGTCTTTAATAAAGGAATGTCCTGATTTCGACTGAACAGGGATACCTTGATATTTCTCTACGACATCAAAGGTGTTCCAAATTAGACGTGGGTCATGGACAATTTTTTCGCCTGATTGTTTCAGTAAGGAGGCTTGTGCTAAAAGGCCAACAATATAATAACCTTCAATGAACTGTCCTTTTTCATCAAACAGGAAACAGCGGTCGAAGTCACCATCCCATGCAATACCCATATCTGCGTGATGTTCAAGTACAGCATGGCGTGTGCTATCACGATTTTCAACTAAAATTGGGTTGGGAATGCCATTGGGGAAATGGCCATCGGCTTCATGGTGAATTTTAATAAATTCAACAGGGATATTTAGGGCTTTAAATTTTTCTTCGATCGCATCAATGACATGACCTGCGGCGCCATTTCCTGCATTTACGACCAATTTTAATGGGCGGATTTTTGCAGGATTAATATACCCCATAAGGTGTTCAATAAACTCAGGCAGAATATTATATGGTGTGGTTGAGCCTTTTTGCGTGACTTCTGTAAATGCCCCCGATTCTGCTAAGGCTTGGATTTCTGCCAGACCACTATCTGCACCAATAGGGCGCGCTTGTTCTCGAACCAATTTCATCCCATTGTAATCCATGGGGTTGTGGCTCGCCGTAATCTCAATACCGCCTTGAACATCGAGATGAAATGCACCAAAGTAAACCTCTTCTGTACCTGTCATACCAAGATCAAGGACATCCACCCCAGCATCATTTAAGCCCTGAATAGTGGCTTGTTTGAGACTTTCACTGGTCAGACGGATATCGCAACCGATAACTACAGTTTTGGGTTGATAAATTTGTCCATAGGCACGGCCAATTTTATAGGCAATTTCTTCATTTAGCTCTGTCCCGAGCTTGCCACGAATATCATAGGCTTTAAAGCAGGTAAGTTGCGACATATGCAATTCTCTATTTAGATAAAGAATAAAGGCTGGATATCCAGCCTTTATTTAAATAATTATTCTACAGTGACCGATTTAGCGAGGTTTCGAGGTTGGTCGACATCCGTGCCACGAAGGACTGCAACATGATAAGACAGCAGTTGTACAGGTACGCTATAAACAATTGGAGCCAATATTGGGCTAATGCTTGGTACATAAACCACATGCTGACGGTCTTTGGCTTTAATGCCACTATTTTCATCGGCAAAGACAAAGAGTTCACCACCACGAGCTTGAACCTCTTCCATATTCGATTTGAGTTTATCGAGCATATCATCTTTCGGTGCGAGAATGACCACAGGCATGTCATTGTCGACTAAAGCGAGCGGACCATGTTTAAGTTCACCTGCGGCATAGCCTTCAGCATGGATATATGAAATCTCTTTGAGTTTTAACGCCCCTTCAAGTGCGATCGGGAAATTCGTGCCACGACCTAAGAATAAGCAGTGCTGCTTCTCTACGAAGAGTTCAGATAAACGTAAAATTTCAGGGTCATTACGTAAGGTATCTAAAATTACTTTAGGGGTATGCCAAAGTTCAGCCGTAATCTCAGCCACATGCTGTACAGAAATGCTCTTCTTAACTGTACCGATTTTTAGGACCAATAACATCAGTGCTGCAAGCTGCGTGGTAAACGCCTTGGTTGATGCTACACCAATCTCAGGACCCGCCAGTGTAAGCAAACTATGATTGGTCTCACGTACCATAGACGATGTTGCGACATTACAAATAGTCATGGTGGTGATGTCAGTACCTTTTGCTGCAGCACGCTTTTGGGTATCACGCAGTGCGGCTAAAGTATCAGCGGTTTCACCAGATTGTGAAATGCAGACATAAAGTGTGTGATTGACAATGACAGGGCTGCGATAGCGGAATTCGCTCGCAATTTCTACTTGGCACGGTAGATCAATCAGTTGTTCAAACCAATATTTGGCAATCATCCCTGCATGGTAGCTGGTCCCGCAGGCAATGATTTGGATTTGCTGAATTTTTTGGAAATCAGCAACTGCATGGGCAAGAAAGTCTCCACGCAGTGCATTGCCATCTAGGGCTTGAGAAATGGTTTGTTGAATTGCTTCAGGTTGCTCATAAATTTCTTTGAGCATGTAGTGCTTATATTCACCTTTAGATGCATTGCTGACCGCAGCATCTAATTCTTTGATTGGGCGCTCGACCCGTTGACCAGCGACAAAAACTTCAATGCTATTGCGGGTTAAACGAGCAATATCACCTTCTTCAAGGTAAATAAAACGATTGGTAATAGGCAGTAAAGCCAATTGATCTGAACTGATAAAGTTTTCGCCAATACCGACGCCAATGACCAAAGGTGAACCTTCACGCACGGTAATCAGTTCATCTGGATGGTCGGTATGTACGATACCCAGTGCATAAGCCCCTTTAAGCTGAGGCACAACTTGTTGCACAGCTTCCAGCAAGCTTGGGGTAGACTTTAAAGCATCTTTAACCAAGTGAGCGACCACTTCAGTATCGGTCTGTGAGGTAAATACATAGCCTAAAGCTTCAAGATCGTCTTTGAGTTCTTGATAGTTTTCAATAATGCCGTTATGGACTACAGCAACATCGCCTGAAATGTGCGGATGTGCATTATCTTCAGTAGGTTTGCCATGGGTTGCCCAACGTGTATGTGCAATACCTAGAGAACCTAGAATACCTGATTGATTAACGGCTTCTTCTAGATTGGATACTTTACCGACACGTCTTTCGCGTAAAACTTGGCCTTGATTGACCAGCGCTAAACCCGCAGAGTCATAGCCGCGATATTCAAGACGCTTTAAACCTTCAATTAAAATATTGGTAATACTACGTTCTGCAACGCCACCGACAATACCGCACATAATTTAATCCTCTTATTTCTTCATCTTTTGTGGACGTTGATAGTTTTCTTTTTCAACTTGCTTAGAGCGTTCTACCGCTAAACTATTTTCTGCAACATCACGGGTAATGGTTGAACCTGCGCCGACGGTTGCTCCATTGCCAATCGTGACAGGTGCAACCAATGAGCTGTTGGAACCAATAAATGCAGCATCACCAATGATGGTTTTAAATTTATTTGCACCATCATAATTACAGGTAATAGTCCCAGCACCAATGTTCGAGCCTGCACCAATTTCAGCATCACCTAAATAGGTAAAGTGATTGGCTTTTGAACCGAAGCCAATGCTGGTGTTTTTGACTTCAACGAAGTTACCAATATGCACTTCAGCCGCCAGTTTTGCACCTGGACGTAAACGAGCGAAAGGACCAATCTGCGCATCTTCACCAACCATAGCATTATCAAAGATGCTATACGGCTGAACTTTTGTACCTGCTGCGATCTTGGTATTTTTGATGATACAACCTGCACCAATTTCTACATGGTCGCCGAATTCACATTCGCCTTCAACAATCACATTGATGTCGATGCGGACGTCTTGTCCAACGGTTAAATGTCCACGAAGGTCAAAGCGACGAGGGTCAATCAAATGCACACCTTGCTGCATGAGCTTTTTGGCTTGGGCTATTTGGAATTGGCGCTCTAATGCGGCAAGCTGAATGCGATCATTGACTCCTTCAACTTCGAAGGCTTGTTCCGGCTCAACCGATGCGACTTGCATCCCATCGGCTAAGGCCATTGCAACGATATCCGTGAGGTAGTATTCACCTTGCGCATTATTATTGCTTAAGCGTGGTAACCACGCATGTAATTTGGCATTACTGACACAGTAAATACCGGTATTAATTTCTTTAATCTGATGCTGCTCTGTGGTTGCATCTTTATGTTCAACAATCGCTTGAATTTTCCCATTCTCACGCACAATACGGCCATAACCTGCTGCATCGGCTAAAGTTAAAGTCACTAGACCAATGCCTGTCTCGGCAGTTGCATTGAGTAATTTTTGTAGCGTGTTTTGAGAGATGCAAGGTACATCGCCTGATAAAATCAGTGAGCTGCCTTCCTGTGGAAGGACAGGGAGTGTCATTTGCACCGCATGGCCAGTTCCGAGTTGCTCTGCTTGTTCCACCCATTCAATCTTTTCATGAGTAAACGTTTCTTGAACTCGTGCACCACCGTGCCCATAAATTGTAATAATATTGGCTGCATTTAATTTTTTTGCAGTGTCGATGACATGACCAAGTAAAGGACGTCCTGCAAGTGGTTGTAGTACTTTGGGTAAAGAAGAACGCATACGTGTTCCTTTACCTGCAGCAAGAATAATAACAGTCGTTGACATGTTCTAATCCTAAAAATGGCCTAAGCCACAGTGAAATAAAAATAAATCCAAATACAAAGTGCAGCCCATAGTCCTGCAATTAGGTCGTCGAGCATAATGCCAAAACCACCTTCGACTTTTTGGTCAATGACGCGAATAGGCCACGGTTTCCACACATCAAAAATACGAAATAAAATAAAACCCAGCAGCAGCCAGAGCCAATTCATTTGCCCTAAATACAGGACAGGCAAAAAGGTGATGGACTGGCCAGCAAACTCATCCCATACAATACGCCCATCATCATGTACGCCCATCATTTTGGCAGTATGCCCACAGATATAAATGCCAATCAGAGACATGAGGATGATGGCAATAATGGTGTTCGATAAGCCAATTGCAAGCCAAATCGGGACGAACAGCAGCGCGAAGGCAGAACCAAAGGTACCCGGTGCTTTGGGTGCTAACCCTGAGCCAAACCCTACACCGCAAAACACGATGAAACGGTCATACCAAGACATCTGACGAAAGAGGATAGGGGGCTTATGCAAAGTGTTGATATCCATTAAATTGCAAGGAATGGTCTAAGCCATTTTGTTGAAAACGCAGACCACTTTCGGCATCAATTTTTCCAATCACACTGATGCTGCTATGGTTTTGTTGTTGCAAAAGTTTTTCATAATTCTGCGGGCTTATTGTAAAGCATAACTCATAGTCATCGCCACCCGCCAAAGCATATTGCCATTGTTGTTCTCGTGTTACATCTTGTAGAGCAGTATTGATTGGCAATTGATCAAGTTGTAGGGTCGCGCCCACATGGGATGCTTTTAAGATATGACCGAGATCTTGTGCTAAGCCATCTGACACATCAATCATACTATGCGCCAAACCTTTGAGTGCTTGACCCAGTTCACAGCGTGGGGTGGGGTAGTCTAAACGTCGTTGGAGAGGGTGCCCCAAGTGTTGCAAGGCAAAAGCAGCATCGCCGACAGTGCCACTGACACAAATCAAATCACCCACTTGAGCGGCAGAGCGAGTAACGGCTTGACCGATATCGACCCAGCCCAGTGCAGTCACGGAAATGGTGAGATGTGGGCTTTGGGTGGTGTCTCCACCAATTAAACTCACGCCAAATTGATCACAGCAATCATATAAACCCTGACTAAAACCTTTGAGCCAGTCATGATCAATTTGGGGTAAGCTCAAGGCCAATAAAATACTCTGAGGTTTCGCACCCATTGCGGCGATATCAGATAAATTGACCGCGACAGATTTCCAGCCAATCGCATGGGGGCTGGTATCAAGCGGGAAGTGACGTCCAGCAACCAAGGTATCGGCACAAATGACCAATTGTTGCTGCGGTGGCGGGGTGAGCAAGGCTGAGTCGTCACCGACGCCTAAATCGACAGAATGAGGACTCTTACGATTAAAATAGGTATCAATGATCGAAAACTCAGCCATACAACAAATCTACTACTGTGAGTTCGCTTGTTGCTTTTCTGCTGCACGTAAAGTTGTTGCTAAACGATCTAATACACCATTGATGTATTTATGGCTGTCTGCACCGCCAAAATGTTTAGCAAGCTCGATCGCTTCGTCTAAAACCACGCGATATGGAATTTCAAGGTGTTCCTTGAGTTCATATGCGCCTAAACGGAGGGTCGCAAGTTCAACGCCGTCAAGCGCAGAAACTTCGCGATCAAGCACAGGGATTAAGAGCGCATCCAATGCTTCATGATTGGCAACCACTTGGGTTAACAATTCATGATAATAGCTCAGATCCACTTTGTGCATGGCATTTTCCACACGCGTACGTGCTTCGATCTCATGGACTGGATTGTGGCTCATTTGCCATTCGTAAATTCCTTGTACAGCAAAGCGACGTGCTTTACGTTTTGCTGCATAAGTTGCTTGCAATGTTTGCGACATAGCGTTAAATAGCCTTTAACAAGTTAACCATTTCAATTGCAGTAAGAGCAGCTTCGCCGCCTTTATTACCTGCTTTTGTACCCGAGCGTTCAATCGCTTGTTCAATACTGTCCGTAGTCAATACACCATTAATCACTGGAAGACCAGATTCTAGGCCAACCACGCCTAAACCTTTGGCACATTCACCTGCAACAAAATCGAAGTGCGGTGTGCTACCACGAATCACAGCACCTAGTGCAATGATGGCATCGAAGCGTTCAGACGCCACTAATTTTTTAGCCACGACAGGAAGTTCCCACGCGCCTGGTGCATGAACAACAGTGATATTATCCTCTGATACACCATGACGTTTCAATGTATCAATTGCACCTTCTAATAGATGTTCGACAACAAAACTATTAAAACGACCCACTAAAATCGCATAACGGCCTTCGCTAGCGAGATGTAACATACCTTCAATACGGCGAATTGCCATAGCAACCTCGATGATTTTTTAAGTTGTTTGATGTGCGGTGATATATTCCACCACTTCTAAATTAAACCCAGAAAGTGCATTAAAGCGTAAAGGTGAGCTCAAAAGCTTCATCTTTTCTACGCCTAAATCACGTAAAATTTGTGCGCCCACCCCAATTGTTTGGTACTGCTGAGATAAAGCAGCATTGGATTTGGTTGGTTTTGGTGCTGTAAGGCTGTCTAGGGCTGGGCCTAAGTCTTGTAAATGACGCTGACCAATCCAGACTAAAACACCACGATCGCTACTTGCGATTTCTTGCAGGGCCTTGTCGAGATTCCATGCTGGCTCACCGTCTTTTTTGTTGAGCTTGAGCAGGTCGCGAACAGGGTTGAAACCATGGACACGAACGGTGGTTACCCCTTCTTTTGGTTCACCTTTCACCAAAGCCAAGTGAATATCTGGATTGCCTAATTCACGGTAACGGTATAAGTCAAACGTCCCATATTCGGTATCAATGCTTTGCTGATCAATCCGTTCAACCGTTTGCTCATTGGTCATACGATAGTGGATCAGATCCGCGATGGTACCAATTTTTAAACCATGCTTTTCAGCAAAAATTTCAAGATCGGCACGACGCGCCATCGTGCCATCTTCATTGATGATTTCACAGATGACCGATGCAGGCTCTAGACCCGCTAGGCGAGATAAATCACAACCTGCTTCGGTATGACCTGCGCGGTGTAGAACGCCGCCAGGCTGCGCCATCAAGGGGAAAATATGCCCAGGTTGAACGATGTCTGATGGTTTGGCATGTGCTGCTACAGCCGTTTGAATGGTATGCGCACGTTCCGCAGGCGAAATCCCTGTAGAAATCCCTTCTGCCGCTTCAATGGAGAGCGTGAAGTTGGTGCCATGTTGTGCGCCATTGGCATCGACCATCAATGGAAGATTCAATTGTTTACAGCGATCACGGCTGAGCGTTAAACACACCAAACCACGTGCGTGGGTGATCATAAAGTTGATGTCTTCTGCGCGAACATGGGTCGCTGCGATAACTAAATCACCTTCATTCTCACGATCTTCGTCATCCATCAGGATGACCATTTTACCTGCACGGATATCTGCAACTAGCTCTTCAACGGTATTGAGCGGCATCAACCTTCACCTTCATCGTTGTCGCCATGGACGACATATCATTTGTTTTCATTGGCACATAGTTTAAGCTTTTTTCAGGCTTTTGCCTATGTGCGAATCATTTCCTTGAGTCGTCCATTGTTATACACAGTCAGTCCCAGCTTGAAAAGATGCCTTTATTTTAAAAAGCTGAAATATGCTTAGTCTTTAAGCGATTGAAAAGCATAAAAAAGAACAATCTTATCGAAAATAAGTCAATCGGCGCAGTAAATAAGGGGTCTAGACAAATGTTGCACTATTGATGGCTTATGGTTGAGCGGTAAAGTCGTTCTTTTTTGAATTTGACCATCAGGTTCAGTTTTAGCATGGTACTGCAACTAATGAATCAGACCGGGGTGGATATTTGAGTTCACTCATGGGGTAGGGGGTGGTCCAAAAATATATTGAATATGCCGTAGCGAACAACCAGACGATTCGTCATCTATTTTTGATTTTTTGATATAATTCTTCTTTTTTAATCCTCTGGATTATTTCTTCTGTGATGTCCTTACTTGCTCAATATTTTGCACAGCAACAATTTTGCGTATTGGTTGAATACTTAAGTGCACACCAAACCCAGTGGTCTGTGAAAACTGAATTTGCAGGCTTTCCTGCGGCTATGACGCTGGCCGATCGGGTGCATGCAGATGACGATGAAGCGCCTTTGCAAGTCGCCAAACAGTATCCACAAGAGATTGAGAAAGTCATTCACTTTTCGGGGAAAGCGCGTGATATACAAGACTTTGAGCAGTTTTTGAAAGATGCAAAAACACAGGGTCAAAAGAACCTGTTGCTTTTAACAGGCGATAAATTAAAACAGCACCACTATAGCCATGACCTAAAGCCACGAACACGTTATTTGGAGTCGGTGAATGCTGTCATGGAAGCCAAACGCCAAGGCGGTTTTCATATTGGTGTGGCGTTTAATCCGTTTAAATATGCGGAAGCGGAAAAAGAGGCGCAATATCTGAAACTGCATAAAAAGATGAAAGCAGGGGCTGATTATGTGATTACCCAATTGGGCTATGACATGACTGCTTTGCAAGATGCACATGCATTTTTGGTGCAGCATCAGTATGCTCAGAAAATTTTAGCCTGCGTCATGCCACTGACCTTGGCACGGGCTAAGTTTATGCTGAAGCATAAAGTGGCGGGTATAGTGATCACCCCGCATATGTTGCAGGTATTGCAACAGGAAAAAGAACAGGGTTTAAGTGATCGCGTTTATGTGCGCTGCGCATTACAGATTCTAATGTGTCGACATTTGGGTTTTGCGGGGGTGCATTTATCGGCTTGCCATCAGCCTGAGGAGCAAGTGTTGCTAGAAAGCAATATTGAAGAATATCGGCATTTGAGTTTTGCTGAGTGTGAACGACTTTGGAATACGCTTTGGCAGGTGCAAACTGGTACAGAGTTTCATCCGAAGCTGGCTTATTATTCACGGCCTGCGACCTCAAGTCAGATTATTAAATACCAACATCTGCATTTGATGCATGATGCTTTATTTGAATCTAAACTGGCCAAAGGCGTGGGGCGGTTTATTTTCAATTTCAATGTTTGGGATCGATCGCGTGCCAAACAAGCATTACTGAAAACAGAACATTTGAGTAAGCATGCAGTGGTGGGCTGTGAGAGTTGTGGTCAATGCCGTTTAGGCGAGACCCTGTATATTTGCCCTGAAACTTGTCCTAAAGGCTTGGCCAATGGGCCCTGTGGTGGAACCAGCTTAGACCGCTGTGAATTTGGTGACCGTGAATGCATTCATTCAGTCAAAGCACGCTTAGCCAAAGCCGTTGGACAAACCAAGATCTTAAAAGAAAAGCTGATTCCGACCGTGTCGATTGCGGTGCGAGGAACCAGCTCTTGGAAAAATTGGTATGTGGAGGCTGCTAGCTGAAATCAGCTGTCCTGATCCATGGCATTGGAATAGAACTTTTGTCCGAGTTTGATGCGTTCACGGCCTTGGCTCATACGCCAGCGGTTACTATCCCGCAGTGAATATACGCAGCCACAGTACTCTTGTTGATAAAATTCTTCACGTTTGCTGATGTCTAGCATGCGTACAGCACCGCCATGTTTGCGCCAGTTGTAGTCCCAGTAGTGAATGCCTGCATAATGTGAAGCAGAACGGTGCCCGCACTCATTGATCTGTTGCATTTTCTTCCAACGGGAAATACCGAGAGAACTGCTGATTAGACTAAAGCCATGTTCTGCTGCATAAAGTGCCGTACGTTCAAACCGCATATCAAAACACATGGTACAACGGATGCCTTTCTCTGGTTCATTTTCCATACCTTTGGCACGTGCAAACCAGTTATCTGTGTCGTAATCACAGTCAATAAATGGAATATGATGTTTTTCTGCAAAGCGAATATTTTCTTCTTTGCGAATCAGATATTCCTTTACAGGGTGAATGTTGGGGTTATAGAAAAAGATAGAAAAATCGATACCCGATTCAATCAGGGTTTCCATGACTTCACCTGAGCAAGGCGCACAGCAGGAATGCAAGAGCAGTTTGTCATGACCTGTGGGGAGGCTAAGTTTCTGACGTTCGAGCTTCGACATATTGAATGATTTTTATCTATTTAAACCAGACAGTTTAAAACGTCTAACGAGCGGATCAACGGCGATTGGATGAAGAATTCTCAGGATGAGCTGATGAATTTTCATGATTAAAATCGACTTTGGTAGATGATGAAGGTCTGCTTTGAGCGCTGTAGATGAGTAGAGAGAGAACATTTGAGAGGCCCAAACTTGCATAATGGAGCGAGATTCGTCATCATTTACCCAAAGGGTGTTTAACAGTTGTGTTAGATAGGTATTCGTTGAAGGCGGGCCACTTCAACAGCATGAAAGAGAGTATCTAGCTGTGCTTCATTTTTTTACTACGCCTTCCAATAAGGAATTGGAGTGTCGTCATAACTTTCAGTATGAGACCGATATGCGTTTGATCCAACGCTGTAAATTCCTTGAAGATCAAGATGAGAAAAAAGCCATTCAACATCTTTTAAAAGAACGGGGTTATACCAAAGCTGAGATTTTAAAGCTCACGATTGATGGTTAAATCTAAGATTTAAAAAAAGCTTCCTAGTCGGAAGCTTTTTCGTTTTTACATGCTCTGTTTGGCATCGCACCAGTTTGAGAGACAAGCGGCTTTGATTTGATATTTACATAATGCTTCACGTGGAACATAAAAAAGCCCGAAGACTAGGGTTGTGAGAAGTTCTGTTGTCAGCACGTTATGCTTTTTCAGCGCTTTAGCCTGCTCAATTTGGATAGAAGATCAGAATCATCAGTTCTCAATATTTGAACTGAATTTAACTCAGGTACAAGAGCATACTGCTTGCTGTAAAATGATTTCGCTATATCAAAGTAGAGATATCACAAGAGTTCGATGCATAGCCACGAGTTAAATAGGACCGTTGGTGGGCTGGATTCGGTCGTTGTACCTCTCAAAAACTGAAGGGATCACGCTTCAACCTAGGCATGACCAAGAGATAGTCTTAAAAGTCATCCACAGTTATAAAAGAAAGCCTTACTTCGATTAGCGCTCATGCACGGATCATGAAGATTATGAATTTAAATGCTTAAATTTTTCATTTTCTGTAAATTGGGCGAATATTTTCGTTGTGGATCATAAATATTAAAGTGAAATAAACTAATTAAGTAGAAATTAAGATGAGAAAAAATAATCAAATGTGGCTTTTATAGGTTAAGCTATACCGTATTCATCAAGATTAAAAAATTGGGCTGTGCCAGATGTTAGAACTCCGCCATTTAAAAACCTTAACCGCTTTAAGAGAGCATGGCTCATTGGTGGCTGCTGCGGGAGACCTATGCTTAACGCCTTCTGCTTTATCACACCAGTTGCGTGAGTTAGACCAATGGTTTGGGGTAGAGGTGGTGAACCGTCGTAGCCGTCCAGTTAGCTTTTCTAATATTGGACAGCGTTTATTAAAACTAGCGGATGAAGTATTGCCGCAGGTACAAATTGCACAAAGCGACATCACCCGTATTGTGCATGGTCAAACTGGACGAATTACTTTTTCCTCCGAGTGTCATAGCTGTTTCGATTGGTTAATGCCGTTGTTAAATCAATATCGCCAACAGTATCCAGATGTTGATCTGGACTTCGCTTCAGGTTTTGAGGCCAATCCGCATGAGTTATTGCAGACAGGTGAATTTGATTTATTGATTACGGCCGACCCGATTGCGTTAAAAGGGGTGGAATATTTCCCGATTTTTGAGTACGAATCGCGTTTGGTTTTATCCAACACCCATCCTTTGGTTCGTGCCAAAGATATTACCGTGCAAGAACTTGCAGAAGAAACCTTGGTGACTTATCCAGTAGATAAGCACCGTTTAGATATTATGTCGCGTCTGTTTATTCCGGCCAATATTCTGCCGAAACAGATCCGCACCACCGACCTCACCCAAATGCTGATTCAGCTGGTAGCCAGTGGGCGTGGTATAGGGGCATTACCCGATTGGGTGGTGAACGAATATGAACAAAAGGGTTGGGTGACTTCGCGTCGTTTGGACTGCGTAGCGCCTGAAGGTTTGCGTAGGACTCTTTATGCAGGCTATCGCACTGAGGAAAAAGAGAAAGATTATTTCGAAGGCTTTTTAAAACAATTGGATAAATTTGCCAAAAAAAGAACGCAATATTACCTCTAGTCACTCTTATTTTATGGAGGAGGATCAGTGTTGCTGTATCCTCCTTTTTTGAACATATCAGCGCTTGTTATTTTTTGTGAAAAATGTGGCTCAGTGCTATAATTGCGCGCCTGATAATTTATCAACTTTTAAACACTGATCATGATGATGCAACTCCACGTATCCCGCTTGAATATGAGCTTGGTTGATCAAGAATTATCAGCTATAGAACACATTCCTGCGATGCAACGCCGACGCTTATCGCGTCTGGCAAAGCTGGCTTTGAATAGCGCAATGCAGACTTTAGCCACCCGCAAGGTCGATTATATTGTTTGGGTGTCGCAATATGGCGATGAAGCAAAAACACTGAATATTTTAGCAGATGTGTTACGCGAGCAAACCCCTTCACCGACTCAATTTTCAACGTCGGTACATAATGCAATTTCAGGCTTATATTCCATTTTATGTCAGGATGCGACACCTGCGACCAGTTTGGCGGGTTCGTGGAATGATGGGCTGATTGAAGCCTATGCGTGGCTAAAAACAAGGCCAGAAGCTCGTCAGGTTTTGCTGGTGTATTATGATGAAGCCTTGCCAGACATTTATGCCGAGCATCAGCCATTTGCTGCTTTTGCGATGGCAGCGATGATTTCATTAGCGCCTGCCAACTTGATGTTGACGCCAAAGCATACGGATGCAACGCCAGCCTATCAGCAGGCTTTAGCATTTAATACGTTTTGGAATAATCCTGAGCAAACTGAATCTGAAGCGTGGACGAAATGCTGAAATTAAATCGGATTAAGCAAAAAGCCAACTATGTCTGGCGCGTTGGAGCGACAGGGTTTAGTTTTGCCAGCTTTGGCTTAGGCAGTGTGGCGATTGGTGGTTTGATTGCACCCTTGGTCAAGCTGAGTTCAGCAGACGCTGAGCTGCGAAAGCAGCGTACTCAAAAGGTGATTAAGCACAGTTTTAAAGGTTTCACCGAAATGATGGTGAAACTGGGCATTATGACCTATACGGTTGAAGGTTTAGAGAAATTACAAAACAGTCAACAAGAGTTGGTCATTGCCAATCATCCGACACTGATTGACGTGGTGGTTTTAATTGGTTTAATGGAACAAGCAAACTGCGTCGTCAAGCAGGCGCTGTGGTCAAATCCATTTACCAAAGGCCCTGTGCAAAGTGCGGGTTATATTTTAAATGCAGGTTCTGAACAATTTATTCAGGACTGCGTACAAAAATTACAGCAGGATCATGCGGCGTCGTTGTTGATCTTTCCTGAAGGGACACGGACAGCAAAAGGCGAGAAATTGAATGACTTTCAGCGTGGTGCGGCCAATATTGCTTTGCGTGCTGGTGTGCCGATTCGTCCTGTGCTACTTAGCTGTACGCCATCGACCCTGACTAAAAATGAAAAGTGGTATCACATTCCAGAACAGCCTTTTCATATCCATGTAAAAGTGTTGGATGCGATCCGAGTGGAAGACGTATTGGATGATGTAACGGTCAATCCCAAAAATGTGCGTCAGTTAAATCAACAATTACAATGGTTTTTTAACCAAGAGTTATCCCTAAATGAGCAATCTTGCTGATGAGTTAAAGCAAATGATTATTGATGTCCTCGCCCTTGAAGACATCCGTATTGAAGACATTGATACAGACGCACCTTTGTTTGGTGATGGTCTGGGTTTGGACTCGATTGATGCTTTAGAACTGGGTTTGGCATTGAAAAAGCGCTATGGCATTCATCTAAATGCAGAGTCCGCAGAAACCAAAGAACATTTTAAATCAATTCAAAGCTTAGAGGCTTTGGTTGAAGCACAGAAAACAGCATAAGAGGTTGCTATGCTTGCACAAGAAACCGTGTTAGAAAAATTACGTGAGTGGATGGAAGAGCTATTTGAAATTGCACCTGAAGATGTGCAGTTAGAATCAAACCTAGCTTCAGACCTCGATGTCGACAGTATTGATGCCATTGATTTGGTGGTAAAAATTAAAGAGCTGACAGGCAAGCAAGTTAATCCTGAAGACTTTAAAAATGTACGTACCGTTCAAGATGTGGTGCTCGTGATTCAGAATATGTCGGCTGCATGAACAACATTTTAAAAGGGATAGTAGGGGTCGGATTGCTTCTCTATCCTTTTTTTGTGGCTTATGCTTTGGCGCATGGACAGTATGTCTGGGTCAGTGCGGTATTGATTGCACTGGGCGTCTTGCGTCTATTCAGCAAGGGCAAAACTTTGCTGTGGCCATTGACGGGTTTTGCCATTTTATGTGGCGGGCTGAGTTTGATTTTAAAAGATCATGCATGGCTTAAACTCTATCCTGTCTTTATGAGTCTCGGGGCGTTGTTTATTTTTGCCAGCACCTTGATTCGACCGCCTTCAATGATTGAACGTTTTGCACGTTTGGCAGAGCCTAATTTGCCCGAAGAAGGGGTACAATGGACCCGTCAAGTGACCAAAGTTTGGTGTGTGTTTTTTTGCATCAATGCGGTCATTGCCCTGATCAGTGTTTTCTTTGCACCAATGAAAATTTGGGTACTGTATAACGGCTTGATCTCTTATGTCTTGATGGGTGGGTTGTTACTGGGTGAATTTGTGTTGCGCAAACGCCAGCAGCGACTGCATCAGGCACAGAAATAATAGCATTTCCGTCAGGGCAACTTAAAACAGTGGCCTCGAACTATAGCGATTAGAAATACGGTTTTAAAAACAAATTTTATGTCTTGTCATTTTCAACACCATCTCCATTCATTGCGTCCCCTGTGTATTCAGGCAGACTCAAGTTTCGTTTCCTTTCACACTTTTTGGTTGGATGTGGCTGAACAGGCTGCGCAAATTCAGCAGTTGGAACAGCTTGTATGGGCGCTTTGGCAAGAAGACAGTTATGAGTTTTTAGTATTGTTGTTTGCGGCATTGCAAGCAGGCAAGCAAGTGCTGTTGCCGCCGCATCGGGTCAGCGACTTAGAAAAAGAATTGGCTGAACAGCAGATTTATTTTTTAAAACGTTTGCCGTCGACAGCAGCACCAATCTTCGAACTTCAATTTGATGCTGCCTTTTTCAATCAGGCCCAGCTGTATTTTTATACTTCGGGCTCAACTGGGCAGCCGAAAAAGATTCCGCGCAGCTTGCAACAGTTGTTCAATGAAGTCTGTGGCTTAGAGGCCAGTTTTGATTTGCCTGAGCAGGCAGTGGCGATTGCTACGGTGAGCCATCAACATATTTATGGTTTGTTGTTTAAGCTGTTGTGGCCCTTAGCCAGTGGGCGCAGTTTCTATCAAAAACAACTGGCTTTCCCTGAAGATGTGGTTGATCTTCAAAAGAAAATTGCCCATGTGCAGTTGCCCAATTATCTGATTTCCAGTCCTGCTTTGCTGAAGCGCTGGACCACAGATGTGGTATTGCAAGACTGTCAGATGGTCTATTCCTCTGGCGGGAGGTTGGATGCTGATGTGCGTCCTTTGCTGAATCGTCCGATTACTGAAGTGTTTGGCAGTTCTGAAACAGGCGGGATCGCCCACCGTCAGGCGGATGATGCGGTATGGACACCCTTTTCCAATGTCGAAATTAAGTGCGCCGAGCAGCAAGAGTTAGCCGTTAAAACCAACCATGCCTTTAGCGCGGATTGGATTTTGACCGGGGATAAAGTGCAGGTTGTGGATGCAGATAATCCCAAAAGTCCATTTCAGTTATTGGGGCGTTTGGATCGCATTGTCAAACTCGAAGAAAAGCGTTTAAGTCTCGATGCAATAGAAGCAAAAATCGCTGAATTGGTCGAAATAGAACAATGTCATGTCCTAATTCATGAAAAAGAACAGCGCCAGATTTTAGCGGTGGTGGCTGTGCTGACCGAGGAAGCTCGTGTACTGCTCATTGAAAAGGGTAAAGCAGTATTCACCGCACAACTGAAAAAACAATTGCAACAGAAACTGGAAAGCATTGCGATTCCGCGGCAGTGGCGATTCTTAATGCAAATGCCACAAAATGCACAATCGAAGCTGAATAAACAGTATTTAGAATCACTCTTTCAGTCGATGATCTTGCCCGTTGTGCTGATACAGCAATCTCAGGATACGCAGATCAGTTATGCTTTAGAATTTGTGCCAGAGCTGGAATGCTTTAAAGGCCACTTCCCGAACTTCCCGATTTATCCAGGCGTAGGACAAATTGGTTTTATTCAGCATTTTGCCAAACAAAACTGGGCGGATTTATTGTGGTGTAATGGTTTTGAGCAGTTAAAGTTTCAAGGACTGATCCAACCCTATCAAGTGGTGGAACTGGTGCTCAGTCGTAAAGCGCATAAAGTCAGTTTTGAACTGAAAAGTCGTGACAAAATATTGGCATCAGGACGTTTGCTGTTTGCTGTCCTTTCAGACGTTTAAGCCGAGAGATAAAAATGAAACACTGCTTTGTGATTCCTGTGTATAACCATCCACATTATTTGGCTGCGTTGCTATCACATTTGAGTGGCTTTGAGTTACCTATTATTATGGTGAACGATGGCAGTGACGCCGATTGTACGGCAGTTTTACATCAGCTCGCGAGTGACTACCCATGGGTTGATTTGGTCGAGCATATATACAATCAGGGTAAGGGGCAGGCAGTGATCACCGGTCTAAAGCATGCCTTTCAATGTGGTTATAGTCATGCCTTGCAACTGGATGCTGACGGACAGCATGATTGGCAGGATGTGCAACGCTTTTTAGACACATCTATCCAGCATCCCGAAGCCATGGTGATTGGTCAGCCGATCTTTGATGAAACTGTTCCGAAAAAACGTCTCTATGGCCGTTATGCAACGCATATTTGGGTGTGGATTAACAGTCTGTCTTTTGACATTAAGGATAGCATGTGTGGCTTTCGCATTTACCCTCTGGCGCAGACAGTGAACATTCTAAACACAGCCAAGTTTCAACCGCGGATGGGCTTTGATTCAGAAATTTTGGTACGTTTGAAATGGGACAATGTGCAGTTTATTAATCTGCCTACCCATGTGATTTACCCTGAAGATGGTATTTCACACTTTGATGTTTGGCGGGACAATTTGGGCATGGCGCGTGCGCATAGTCGTTTGTTGGGTGGCATGCTGCTGCGTTTCCCCAAGCTGATTTATCAGAAAGTGAAAGGCTAATGCGGTCAGAGAAGCATATGCAGAAATGGAGCGCCGTGAAAGAGCGGGGCGGGATGATACCGCTGATGCTGATGCTCGGTTTCTACCGCTTGGGTGGACGTTGGTTGTGCAGAGTTATATTGTACTTTGTAATTTTATGGTACTTGATTTTTTCCAATACCGCGCGTCAGGCTTCGCTGTTGTACTTAAAAAAACTGCATCATTTTGCAGGTGCGCAGTCGCCATTTCAGGCTGAGCCGCAGCTGTGGTACAGCTATACGCATTTGATGCATTTTGGCGAATGTATTTTAGATAAAATTGAGGGATGGCTTGGGCATATTCCTGAGCAGAACTTAAAGCTGCATGGTCATGCACACTTTCGTTCGCACTATCAAAAAGGTGCGGTGATTGTAGTGTCGCACTTTGGCAATATTGAATTGCTTCGTGCCATCAAATCAGAGCATCCACAAAAAATTAATGTACTGGTCTATCAAAAACATGCGACTAAGTTCAATGAATTTTTAAAAAAATTGAATGAACAGGCAGATGTTAATTTAATTTCGGTAGATGAGTTGGGGATTGAAACAGCACTGATTTTACAGGATAAGTTGGATCAAGGTGAATGGGTGATTGTAGCGGCAGACCGCGTACCCGTGCAGTCGGATCGGGTACAATCAGTTGCTTTTTTAGGCGAGCAAGCGCTGTGGCCCCAAGGTGCGTGGATTTTGGCCAGTTTGTTGAAAGCACCTGTGTTGGCGGTGTTTTGCTATCGAGTAGATACACATTTTGAAGTGCATATTCACCAAGTAGCGGAGCAGTTAAATTGGCCACGGAAAGAGCGTTTACAGGCCATGCAACAGACCACAAGACAGTATGTGGAGCTGTTGGAACAGCATTGTATACGCGCGCCCTATCAATGGTTTAATTTTTATAATTTTTGGAATAAAGGATAAGTCTTGTGTTAATTGTTGGGGAAAATCCGCTCAGTATTGAAGATGTTGTGGCTGTAGCGCGTAAAGAAAAACAGGTGGTCTTGCCCGTATCCGCGGAATGGACAGCACTGATCCAACGCGGCGCAGATTTCCTCGATCAGCTGTTGCAAGACGAAGGCGTCATTTATGGCGTGACCACGGGTTATGGCGACTCGTGCTTGGTTGAAATTCCAGCCCACCAAGTGCATGAGCTGCCGCTACATTTATCGCGTTTTCATGGTTGTGGCATGGGGCAAAACTTAGACTTGATTACGGCGCGTGCTGTAGTTGTAGTGCGTTTATGTTCTTTGGCACGCGGCTATTCGGGTGTCTCGCATGCCTTGTTGCAGCGGTTGGTCTGGATGTTGAATGAAGATGTGATTCCTGTGATTCCCTCGGAAGGTTCGGTTGGTGCCAGTGGGGATCTGACGCCTTTGTCTTATATCGCTGGGGCCTTGGTTGGTGAGCGCGATGTGTACTATCAAGGTCAGATCGTGCCGATTGCGCAAGTGTATGCCGAAAAAGGTGTGCAGCCTTTGGTGATGCGTCCTAAAGAAGGCTTAGCTCTCATGAATGGTACAGCGGTGATGACTGCTATCGCTTGCCTGAATTATAAAAAAGCCGAACAGATTTCTTTTGCCAGTACTTTAATTACTGCATTGAATGTTTTGGCTTTAGAAGGGAATCCAAGCCATTTTGATGAAGTCTTGTTTGCGCAAAAACCACATCCGGGACAGCAACATATTGCAGCCCAATTACGTGACTGGTTAAACAGTGAAGTGCAGACCGAACACCAAAGTTCACGCTTGCAAGACCGTTATTCACTACGCTGTGCACCGCATGTGATCGGGGTATTTGAAGACTCTAAACTGTGGCTGCGTCAGTTTATTGAAAATGAGCTGAATTCAAGCAATGACAACCCATTGATTGACCCAGTGAACCTGCGGGTACTGCATGGGGGACATTTCTATGGCGGACATATTGCTCAAGCCATGGATAGTCTAAAAATCATGATCGCGAATATTGCTGACTTGATGGATCGTCAGTTGGCGCAGTTGGTGGACTATAAAATGAACAATGGTTTACCGCGTAATTTAACCGGTTCTAGTCCTGAGCGCTTGCCGCTGAATCATGGCTTTAAAGCCGTACAAATCGGGGTTTCGGCATGGACAGCAGAAGCTTTGAAACACACACTCGCTGCGTCGATTTTCTCACGTTCAACCGAATGTCATAATCAAGACAAAGTCAGTATGGGTACCATTGCCGCGCGTGACGCCAGCCGTGTCATTACTCTGACTGAACAAGTGATTGCGGCACTCAGTTGTGCAGCAGTTCAGGCGGTCAAACTCAAAGGTGTAGATACAGAACTCAGCCCTGTTTTAACAGCATTTCAACACTGGGTGCTTCAGAGCTTCACCTATGTAGAGGAAGATCGTCCTTTGCAACAAGAGCTTCAGGCGCTGGTTAATCGCTTTGAGGATTTAGAACTGTTAGACAGCGTTGCTGTTCAATATTCATAGGAAATGAGCATGCATGCTGATGTAATCATTGAAGTGCCCTTTCATGATGTCGACACAATGAACGTGGTGTGGCACGGGCATTATTTAAAATATTTTGAAATCGCGCGTTGCAAACTGCTGGATCAATTTCACTATAACTATAACCAAATGCGTGACTCGGGTTATGCATGGCCAGTGATTGAAAGTCATGTGCGCTATGTACAAGGTATTGAGTTTGAGCAAAAAATTCGCGTGCGCGCCATTTTAAAAGAATGGGAAAACCGCCTGAAAATTGAATATCTGATTTTCGATGCGGTTTCGGGCAGAAAGCTGACCAAGGGCTATACCTCGCAAGTGGCGGTACACATTAAAAAACGTGAAATGTGTTTTCAATCCCCACAGGTGTTGTTGGACTGTTTAAATGCATGGCCTGAGTTTAAACTGGAGTAATGCGAGCATGATTCGATACAAATTTTCTAAGCCGATTTTTGTTGCCTGTACAGCCAGTATGATGACTTTGCTTGCTCCCGCAGCGAATGCACAAAGTACTGAATTGAAGCAGGCGTTTGCTCAGCTCGGTGCAATGCCTGTGGTGCGTGCTCAATTTGAGCAACAGAAAAAACTGGCCTCTTTAAATAAAATCTATGTGTCCAAAGGCACGGTGCTGTTCAGCAAAAACCAAGGCGTGCTGTGGCAGATTCAAAGTCCAGTCAAAGCCGATTTGGTGGTGACACCGCGTAAGCTGGTACAAAAGACACAGCGGACTAGCAGTCAAATTGAAGTCGATAAGACTCCGTATGGCTCTGTAGCGACAATGTTTTTACAGTTGATGTCGGGCAACGAAGCGGCGCTCGCTAAAAACTTTAATGTGGTGTCTGCCAATTACAGCCCGACGCAGTGGAATGTCAGCTTAACGCCGAAAAGCAGCCTGTTTAAAAAGCTTTTTGTCCAAGTCGATGCCCAAGGTCAGCGTTATGTGGACCGTATCACGATTTTGGAACAAGCCAATAATCGCACCATCATTCGTTTTAGCCAGCAAACGGCTCAACCTCAAACTTTAACGGCTGCGGAAAATGCGCTTTTCCAATTGGCAAAATAAATTTAGCGCCCTATGGCTGTTGGTGCTGTGTGTCATTGCTTTGGCACTGGGCGCGGCTTGGCTGAATAAAGGCATTAAGATTGAGACCAATATTTTTGCTTTGCTGCCTGAGGCACATCAAGATGCGCATCTGGAACAAGCACAGCAATATGTCAGTCAGCAGTTAAATGACAAAGTCTTTGTGGTGCTGGATGCCAAAACGGATCAGCAACTTGAACAGGCAACGCAAGAACTCAAAACCCAAGCCGACCAAAGTCAGCTGTTTTTACCAGTTCGTCCGCAGCTTGATCCTGATCAATTTGCCCAAACGCTGTATCAGCACAAGGCGGGGTTATTATCCAAGACCGATCAGCAGATTGTGCAAGGGCAAGATGATGTTGCTTTGATGGAGCAGGGCTTATTGCAACTGATGAGTCCCGGCATGCCGATCACGGCTGAAATGCTCAAGCAAGATCCCTTGCTGTTGTTTCCTCGTTATGTCGTGGGTTTAAGTGCTTTACAAAGCAATGCCGATATCAATTTAGAGCAGGGCTTCGCCACGATTCGTGATGAGCAAGGCATCTCGCGCCTGATGGTACTTCAGCTTAACAATAGTCCCTATAACATTGCCTACCAAGAGCAGACCGCTGCCTTTATTCAACACATCAATTCACAGTTTAGCCAGTTGCAAGTTAAACCGCACTGGACAGGTACGCTGCTGTTTGCACAGTTCGGCACTAACTCTGCTAAAGAGGAAATTTCCACCATTGGCGTCGGTTCGACCATCGGGATTTTGCTTCTGGTCTGGTTTGGCTTCCGTTCGATACGACCCATGCTGACGGAAATGGTTGCAGTCGGCACAGGCAGCTTAGTGGCCTTTGCTGTGACCTATTGGGTTTTCGGCGAAATTCACCTGATGACACTGGTTTTTGGTGCCAGTTTGATTGGGGTCTGTGTCGATTTTTCATTTTACTTCATGGCCATGCAGTCTCAGCACCGACAGATCGATGGATTTACTGTTTTAAAACCATTATTGCCGAGTTTATTTGTGGGGCTAATGACCACGCTGTTGGCCTATGTGGTGCTGAGTTTTACCCCATTTCCGGGCTTTAAACAGATTGCAGTCTTTTCTATGGTTGGACTGAGTGCCGCATGGGTGACCAGTATTTTACTGCTGCCACGTTTGCCTGCGTTGAATGCGGAACCTGCGATACGTGCACTGGGCTTTATTGGCAAAGCACGTAGTTATGTGCAGAGCCACAACACGCTACGTTATGGCATGATTACACTGATTCTACTGGTGACGGGTAGTAGTCTCGTCCTTCTGAAAAGCAATGATGACATCCGCAATTTGCAAAGTATGGATGCCACCTTAAAGCAGGAAGATCAATATATTCGTTCGCGTTTTATGCAACAGCAAAGCAGCGAATATTTTGTGGTACAGGGCAGAACCCCAGCAGAGTTAGAACAGCATGAACAGCAACTGTTGGCAGAGCTTACGCCCTTGCAGCAGGCTGGCAAGTTGGATGCTGTGCAGGCTTTAGGGCAGTGGATTCCCTCGCTTGAGCAGCAAAAACACAATATTGCGATGTTACAGGCGATTCCTCAGCCCGCTTTAGTGAAATATGCGCAAGCGTTACAGCTCAATACAGCCGATGTTTTAAACTGGCAAGCACGATTAAAAGACCAACCATTGCTGACCGAAGCAGTCTTTAAAGATCATCCTCTACATTTTCTGCAGATGAGCCCGACACAACGTTTGGTGATGCTGCAAAATGTGCATGATGTACACGCTGTGCAACAGCTTGAGAATGCTGATGTACAGCTGTTACGTCCCGTTCATCAACTGTCTGAATTGTTTAAACAGCACCGTGAGCAGGCACAGTGGCTATTACTCAGCGCTTTGGTGATTTTAGCTATTGGCTTAGGGGCACTTTATGGCAAAAAATCAATTCTGCCTTTGGTGTTACCTGTCAGCATGGCTTTAATGACCACGTTTGCGATTCAAGCATGGCTGGGTGTCGAAATTAATTTATTCAGCATTATGGGTACCTTCCTGATCATTGGAATTGGGGTGGACTATGCGATTTTCTACCGCCACGGACATGATCACCCGCAGGTGGTGGGCATGGCTTTGTTCCTGTGCATGATGTCGACGTTTTTTAGTTTTGGTTTGCTGTCTTTTAGTCACACCTATGCTATTCACAGTTTTGGCTTAACGGTGTTGCTGGGCGTTATTTTTTCATTTATTTATGCCACACTTTTTACATCCTCCGATGCAAAACATGTGGTGGTTCAACAATATCAGCCAAAGAGCTGAGTCAAAGGGTACAGTGCAATGAGCACCATGCAACAAACAGATGTTTTAATTATTGGGGCAGGACCATCAGGCAGCTCGGCTGCAGCTTTGCTGCGTCAAAAAGGTTACCAAGTCACGGTCATCGAAAAGCAATATTTTCCGAGGTTTTCTATTGGTGAATCTTTATTGCCGCAGTGTATGGTGTTTTTGGAAGAAGCGGGTTTGTTGGAGACCGTTCGCGCACATGCCGGTGAATATGCCTTTCAGTTTAAAAATGGCGCGGCTTTTTTAAGAGGTACGCAGCGCAGTTTTTATGACTTTACTCAAAACTTTAGCGAAGGTCCAGGCACTACATGGCAGGTAAGACGTGCCAACTTTGACCAGCTTTTGGCACAGCAAGCCGAAAAAATGGGCGCAGATATCCGTTTTGGTCATGAAGTTTTGGCGGTCGATGTGGCATCTACACAACCGATTTTGACGGTGAAAGGTGAGCAAGGCGACAGCTATCAAATTCAAGGCAAGTTCCTCTTAGATGCCAGCGGCTTTGGCCGCATTTTGCCGAAGTTTCTTGACTTAGAAAGCCCATCGGATTTTCCCGTGCGCCGTGCGGTCTTTACCCACATTGAAGACGGTCTATTGAATGACCCTGAGTTTGACCGCGAGAAAATTTTAATTACTGTGCATGAAAAAGACCACCGTGCGTGGTATTGGCTAATTCCCTTTGCTGATGGACGCTCTTCATTTGGCATTGTGGCGGAGCAAGATTTCTTTGAAAAATATGGTTATGACGGCAGTGCGGACTATGACTTAGAAGCCTTACAGAAGCGTATTTTGGCCGATGATGCCAGCTTGTCGCATGTGCTGCGTCATGCTAAACATGATACTCCTGTACGTACTTTGGTGGGCTACTCTGCCGATGTGAAACACTTGGCATCTGAAAACTATGCACTACTTGGCAATGCAGGTGAGTTCCTCGATCCTGTCTTTTCTTCAGGGGTAACGATTGCCTTAAAATCTTCCAGTCTAGCGGTGCCATTGGTCGAGCAAGTGCTGCAAGGTCAGACGGTAGACTGGATGGAGCAATATGAAAAGCCGCTACGTAAAGGCATTCAAGTGTTCCGTGCCTATGTCGAATCATGGTATTCAGGTGAGTTTCAGGATGTGGTATTTTCGACTCAGCAGGATGAAAAAATTCGCCGTATGATTGCATCTTTACTGGCAGGTTATGCATGGGATACGAGCAACCCGATTCATCGCAATGCCAAGCAACGTTTGAGCACTTTGGCCGAATATTGCCGAGAAGAACAACCTAAAAAAGAGTCGCTGACCGATGAAACTTAAGCTGCGTTTAAAGACCGTCAGTTGGATTTTAGCCAGTACATTATTTTGTAGTGCTTGCCAAAGCTGGATTCCTGAAGCGCAAGGGCTCGCAACTCCGCAGTGGGGGGCACAAAATTACCAGCGCCAAGACCAAATTGAAGTGCAGTGGAAAAGCCAGAGTTTCAGCTTTTTACTGTACCAGCAACAGCGGGGACAGTCGCTTGACATGTTAGCGCTCAGCCTTACGGGGCAGCAGTTGTTTAAGCTCAGTTTTGATGGTCAAAAGGTAGACGTTGAACAACGGATTGAGCCGATGAAACTGTTGCCTTTTGATTATGTGGTGCGCGATATTCTGTATGCAACCTATCCAAATTTTGCTGCGTTACATGCAGCTCAAAATGCGGTCGTACAGAAAGCTGATACCATTTATATACAGCAGCAGCCTGTGTTGAAAATTCAGGGAAATGAGGGGGCAATTGAACTGGATAATCTGCAAGTGCCTTATCAGATGGTCATTAGTACAGTGAGCAATACTTTAGAAGATGATCAAGGCGACCATCATGACTAAAAATGTACAACCTATTTCAGCCGTTGGTATTCAGTTCAGTGCGGCGCTGTCGGCTTTGGGACAAAATGCAGCTGAGCTTCAACATGCATTAACACACACAGAAAATACCCTGTCACCATGCGAGGATCTGATTGCGGGGCGTACGGTCTGGGTCGGCGCATCTGATCAAACCTTAGTTCAAGCAGTCCCTGAAAGCTTGAGCGATGCAGACTCACGGAATTTACGCTTTGCCCTGACTGCTTTGTCGCAGATTGAAACTGATATTCGTGCTTATACTGCACAGTTTCCCAAACAACGTCTCGCTGTGATTATTGGCACGTCAACCTCAGGCATCGCGGATAATGAGCCGGTCTTAAAAACGCAGTTTCAACAACCAACATCGCAGTCTGTACAGCACCAAAAGCAAGAAATGGGCAGTTTAGCGAAAGCTTTACAACAGTATTTGGGCTGGGAAGGGCCTGCCTATACCATTTCTACCGCTTGCTCCTCGGCAGCTAAAGCGCTGGCGGCGGGGCAACGTCTGCTGAATGCAGATCTGGCTGATGCTGTCTTAGTGGGTGGAGTCGACACCCTATGCAAGCTGACCTTAAATGGATTTGATAGTTTAGAAAGCTTATCGAGCGGAATTTGTCAGCCTTGTGGTGCCAACCGTGACGGCATTAATATTGGTGAAGCGGCAGGATTGTTTTTACTGTCCAAAGCGCCTGCCCCCGTGATGTTGTTGTCGAGTGGCGAGTCAATGGATGCATGGCATATTTCAGCGCCGCATCCAGAAGGGAAAGGGGCGGCGGAGGCGATGCAAAAAGCGTTAGATATGGCACAGCTTGAAGCAGGCGATATTGGTTATTTAAATTTGCATGGAACATCCACACCGCAAAATGATGCGATGGAGATTAAGGCGGTACAGACCGTTTTTTCAGATGCAGCTGTGGCCTTGAGCAGCACCAAACATAAAACGGGACATTGTCTAGGGGCAGCGGGTGCAATCGAAGCCTTTATTTGCCAGCAGGTTTTATTAGATCAATCCTGGTTGCCGCTGCATCACGCAGGCGAATTGGACGATGCTTTGGCTGGGCAAAATTATGTGTTTACACCGCATTTGAATACCCCCATTCGCTATGCGATGAGTAATTCTTTTGCTTTTGGCGGCAGTAATATCAGTTTAATTTTCGGGACGGCTTTGTCATGATGGATGCAGTACAATTTATTCCGCATGAAAAACCGATGGTTTTCGTGAGTCATCTGATTGAAGCCAATGATACGTTTGCGATTGCAGAACTTCACATCAAACCAGATTTGATGTTTTGTGAGCCAGCAGGCTTGCCCACATGGAGCAGTATTGAATTGATGGCGCAGACTATCAGCGTCTATGCCGGTTATAAAGGACAAACTCAGGGATTGCCACCAAAAATTGGCTTTTTATTGGGAACGCGTAAAATGCAGTTGCCTTGTGCTTATTTTAGTTTGGGTACAATCGTGCGGATTCGAGTAGAACAAAGTTATCTGCACGAAGGTTTGGGGCAGTTTAATTGTGAAATTGAATATCAAGAACATCGGTTCAGCGCCATGTTGAGCGTATTTGAGCCAGAAAATATGAATGAAATCATTGGAAAATTAGTGTGAGCAGAAGAATTTTAGTTACGGGTTCAAGTCGTGGAATAGGTAAAGCGATTGCTTTGGAGTTGGCAAAGGCAGGCTTTGATGTCACGGTACATGCCCGTTCAAGACAGTCTGAGGCCGAAGCAGTAGCGAAGGAGATTCAAGCGCTTGGGCAGGCGAGCCATGTATTGATGTTCGATGTGAATGAGCGTGAAAAGATTGCCGCCATTTTAGAGCAAGATATGGCACAGCATGGCGCTTTTTATGGTGCGGTGTTGAATGCAGGGCTGACCCGTGATGGTGCTTTCCCCGCACTGACTGATGAAGATTGGGATGAAGTGGTTTCAACCTCTCTGAACGGTTTTTATAATGTGCTGAAACCCTTGATGATGCCGATGATCCGCTTAAAAAAGGGCGGACGTATTGTGACCTTGTCTTCAGTGTCAGGAATCATGGGGAATCGTGGTCAGGTGAACTATAGTGCTGCCAAAGCAGGCTTAATTGGTGCGACCAAAGCATTGGCACTGGAGTTGGCCAAACGCAAAATCACGGTGAACTGTGTGGCTCCGGGCTTGATTGAAACCGAAATGGTCACGGAAGAAGTGAAAGAACATGCTTTGAAAATGATCCCGATGCAGCGGATGGGGCAGGTGGAAGAAGTCGCAAAAGCGGTGAAGTTTTTATGCAGTGATGATGCCAGTTATATCACCCGCCAAGTGATTTCAGTCAATGGAGGCCTAATCTAATGAAACGTGTTGTTGTGACAGGCATGTCTGGGATTACCTCTTTGGGTGAAACCGCAGAGCAAATTTTTGAACAATTTGCACAAGGCAAAAGCGGCATTCGCTATATGCCTGACTGGGAAATTTATCCTGATTTACGCAGTAAATTGGCTGGCCCCGTGGAGTCATTTACCGTACCGAAGCATTTTAACCGTAAAGTGACCCGTGGTATGGGACGTGTTGCTTTAATGTCTGCCGTATGTGCTGAAAAAGCATTGGAAGATGCAGGTTTACTGCATGCGGATATCTTAAAAAGTGGTGATGCAGGCGTGGCTTTTGGTTCCTCTGCGGGCAGTATGGATGCGGTGCGTGAGTTTGGCTCGATGTTGATTGAGCACAATATGAGTCAACTGAATGCCACGACCTACATTCGTATGATGTCACATACCAGTGCAGTCAATATGACGGTGTATTTTGGCCTAAAAGGTTTAACGTTGCCGACCTCCAGTGCTTGTACTTCAGGTTCCATGGCCATTGGTCAAGCCTATGAAGCGATTAAATATGGCAAACAAACCGTAATGATCGCAGGCGGAGCAGAAGAGCTCAGTGCTGCCGGTTCTGCCGTGTTTGATGTGCTGTTGGCGACCAGTGTGCAAAATGATCGACCTGAGACAACGCCACGCCCGTTTGATGCAGGCCGGGATGGTTTGGTGGTGGGTGAGGGCGCAGGCTGTTTGATTTTAGAAGAATATGAACATGCTCAAGCGCGCGGGGCCACCATTTATGCCGAGATCGTTGGCTATGGCAGTAATACCGATGGTCAGCATGTAACCCGACCTGATTCTGAAATGATGGGCTGTTGTATGCGGTTGGCATTGAAAGATGCACGGCTTACTGCCGCGGATATTGATTATGTCAATGCGCATGGCACTTCGACCGATCAGGGGGATATTGCAGAATCACAAGCAACCGCGCGCATCTTGGGGAAAAAGCCGATCAGCTCATTAAAAAGTTATTTTGGGCATACGCTCGGGGCGTGCGGCGCCATTGAGGCATGGCTGAGTATTGAAATGATGCGACGCAATCAGTTGGTGCCTACACTGAATTTAGATCAGATTGACAGCGCTTGTGGTGATCTGGATTATATTGTTTCAGACATGCGTTCAGCAGAAACGCAAATGATGATGAGCAACAATTTTGCTTTTGGGGGGATTAATACCTCCCTGATTTTTAAACGTGTCTAATAAAATAAGGGTAGAACTATGTTATTCAAAAAAATCTGTGCAGTCGCTGTGTTGTCTTTAGGTGCGATTGCATCGGCTCAAGCGGCTGACAAAATGTATGATTTTAAATTTCAAGAAGCTGTAAACCGTGCAGTTACAGATGGCGTGCTAGATGGCTCGGTAAAATTTTATTTGGCGGGAACCAAGTCGGGCGGAAAGGTGATTGAAAAGGGCCTAGTGACCAATAAAAAGACCAATGGTTTTGCCAAATCTGCGGAAAGTTCATGTGACCATGTACTTCGTTCAGCACTGATTCAATTCCAAAATACAGCTAAAGCCAATGGCGCAAATGCTGTGACCAATCTAGTGAGTTTCTATAAGTCGAACGAAACACGTAGTACGACGACTTACCAATGCGCGAAAGGCACAGCTATGGCGGGTGTGGCGTTGAAAGGGGATTTGGTAAAATTCTAATGTGATCTAGTGGGCTGGGTCTTTCTATAAACAAGAGAAAGGCTCGGCTTGATATAAGATAATCATGGTTTTATCGCTCAAGTCAGCGGTTTTCATGAGCGGTTAGGCTCAGTGGCTTTATCTTGTTTAAACAATAAATGTGAAGCAAAACTAATGATGAAAAGCTGTTCTAGTACGCGGACTCCTAGAATTTTTTTGGCTAGGGAATTGATGCTAAAAGGAAAATTTCAAGCACTTCGTATAAGAGTATTATGTTAATTTAGAGAAAATTAAGAACCAAGATGATAAGCGACGATTTAAAGAAACACCCTAAAGCAATATGGGTACATTTTTATAAAAACCGTATGGATTTGATGTCAGGGGATGGTACTGTCAAGGCAACAGAAATTCCTCAAATACCTTATGATCACCCGAGAATGATTTTGGCAGATTTTGAAAGTGCTACAACAACATTGAAAGCTTTAATGAAACATCATTCTAATAGTTTATCTTTTTTCAAGTTTACAGCTCCTATTGCAATTGTCCAAATAATGGAGCCAATACAGGCTAATTTAGCTAAGATTGAAATACGAGCTTTTAAAGAATTATTTCTTGATACTGGTGCACGAGCAGTAAATCTTTATGACCTTGATGGAAACTCTATTGAGAATAAATAATATTATTTTTGCTGAAGTATTTCATGACTGAAAAATGATTTTAAAAGCACGACTTAATATAATACTGCTTATACGCAGTGCTCAATTCGATAGTAAAAAAGCCCCCATCTTTCGATGAGGGCTTTTTTGAATTTGGAGCGGGAAACGAGACTCGAACTCGCGACCCCAACCTTGGCAAGGTTACCGAGATTTATGCCATTAAATGATGTTAACTATAAGTATATGATTTAATTGATTGTGTGTAGTTTTTAATGCGGTGAAATTTTTAGCAATTTAGATCATTTTAGGGTATTTTGGTCACTTCATATTGGAAATTTTAGTCTATAAAAGTCACCTGTATTTTGGTGCGAATTTTCATGAGAAACAACAACATTATATAATTTAATATAATGATTCTTGATCCTCATGAAAATTTTTTATATTCAATTCAATAAATGAATATTATGCTCAATCCTATTTTGGATCATCTGGAGAGTCTCTGTTTGAATTTGTCCAGGTAATAGATCATGAGCGATATTGCTGAATCGGATTGCAACCTTACAAATCGAGCCAATAATTTCATCGACTTCTTGGGCAGAAAGTTCCGCTTCCTGAGTACCAAGTTTTACAAGAGCTTGTCGAGGAATATCCAGTGCCTCACCCATGATATCCATTTGATGATATCCACCTGGCCCCTCACAGAAAGTAACATCATAGGCAGGGGAGAGTTTCCATTGCCCATTTTGGGACATCAGAAATGAAAAGTTTTTGCAATGATCATCTCGATTATTGAAGACTACATTGAAAACAGCTCGCTTGAATGCAATTGCTTTTTCGCGAACATCATTGGTGCAAAAGTGTGCAGCGCGAAGAAAGTTACTGTAGTCTAAACTCCCTGGTGATTTAAAATCAGCTCCGGTGAAGGCCGCTAAACTTTGCATAGGGATACGCATGCCATCGTGGCGGTCAAATCTCTTTGATGCAAATGCGGTTAATCCATTCGGAAGAGTAAAATATTGAGTGTCAGGGGTATCAATATGACAATGACGCAAACATTCTGCATAAACAGCTTCAATTGCACAAACTTCAGGATGCTCTTGCTGAGCGGGAAATTTGATCAGCCAAGCTTCATGTTGATGTGAGCTAACTGTTGAGAATTCGTTGGTGACAGGATCACGATAGATGAGCGCTTTTGGCCTTGCACCTTGTGGAGATCCACCCATAATTAATAAATGCTGTAAAAATTCTGCACCTTCTCCTTTGAGAACTTCCTGAACTTCTTGAGCGAGTTTAATCAGTGGGATATTTTCAGTTAATGCGAACTCAGTTGCTGAAGGTTCAAAGGATAATGCTCCCATCGCATGTGTATTAATATACGTGAGTCTTTCTAATGGCCCAATCCGCGCAGGATTAAATCCATTTTTTTTAAATAAGCGATCCATAAGAAGCATGCCCCAACCATCGGGCAAGGCATCATATATAGGACCTGGCAATCCCATTTGATGTGTAGGAAAGTTCGTTCTTAATGAGTCACCTTTTAATGGAAGTAGGTAAGAGGAAAGTTCTAAACCTTTACTGATCGCTTCTGCACTGTATTCAAAGGCAATTAATGGCCGACCTGTGATTGCGGTTGAGGAGACCAGTGTACCCCAAAGCCAATATTCACCCCATCCATTGTAGTAAACATTAAGTTTTTTGAGCATGGACTTATTTCCTTTTGATACGTTGGCGAGCCGTATTGCTCTCATAGCGGAGAATGTCATTTACACTGTTTAAATGAGGTTTGAAGAGTTCCTCTAATTCTTTTAATCGGCCCAATACCATGGCAACGCGTACTAAATTTTCAAATGAAACATTTCGACCGGCTTCCAGATTAGATACTGTATTCACACTAATACCAGCACGTGTAGCGACGTCTGCCTGAGTCATTTCCAGATAAAGTCGTTCTTTGCGAAGCCTTTCACATAATAACGTGACAACCTCTTCAGGCTTTTTGAATTTTAAATCCATAATATTGGGTCTTATATCTATATATGTCTATTAAAACACAAAATAATGAATTTATAAAAATAAACCATTTGATGTAAGGAGGGTGCTTAATTGGCCTGATTAGATCTAATTAGACTAAAGAAGTCTAATTAGACATTTACAATTTAATAGAGTCTAACAACCTGCTTTAAGCTTAATCAGTTTCGCCTGATGTCGCGAGGAACCAGTATTTGCTATCAGGTTAATCTGAAATATTTGGCACAAGTGGTTTGGAGCAATGAGGTTATGGGCAGGGGTTTATCTTTTCAGATAACTTATTGGGTACCGATTCACAACTTATTCATCATATTCTGAAAATATTTCTTCAATTTCATTGTGCTGCGGCAATTTATGCTTTTTATTCACTTCGAATTGTAAACTAATACTGCAAATTCTTGTTTAAATGATCATTAAATTTTGTGCTAACTTGGACAGACATTATTTGGCTAGTGGGACAAACAGTTATTGCTCTTTAAGATGATTAATTTTACCACTCACGCTTGGAAGTCTATATTAAATCATTACAGGAATGACTGGTAAACCACGAATAAGAATGCGTGGCAAACTTATCCAATAATTTGCATTAAAGATGAGAAACTATCATCAGATACATCAGTAACTTGAATACCCCAAGTGCTTTTGCATCTTTACCCTTGAAGCAGAACTTAATTCGCCTTTCATTTTCAGTCAGGCTGAAGTTTTCTGCCCGTAATGTTAAATCCTGTAATGTCTTTTTGAGCTCTGTTTTGCTCTGCTGAGAGAGTTCTAAATGAAGATATTTTTTGGGAAATAAGCTATGAATAAAAGAAAGAAGTTTCTTCAGTTGCCGTTTTTCATTGAGTTCAAAAATTAACTGGGCTGAATTGGGCTGAGCTTTTTCAAGATAAATTGAGTAGATTGTATGAAGCTGTTTTTTGTATTTACTTTGTACATTTGCATAACGCTCCTGAACATGTTGAATGACCTTTTTTTCCTCCTGATTGGTTGGCAACATGGTGACCAATGCATTCGGAGTTTTCCTTAAAAAATCTGTGGTAAATAACCTCGATGATTTTTTTTGGTTTACACAGGAGGTTTTCAAATGCTTGGCTCTAGCACGTAATTTTTGCGCGATTTGCAAAGGAATAGTTTCAGGTAACATAAGGTCTTGTTCTTTTTCTACTGCAAGAATGTGATGCAATAATTCAAAAGTCATCTCTGAGTCATGAGCTCCTAGCATCAGTGAATCAGGCGATTTCTGTTGACCTAGTTGAAATTGATGATCATGTTGCCTGTAACGGTCTTTAGTGAGTTGATGAAATAAAAACTGTTTGATCGCCCGCTGCTGAACAGGATATTTAATGGCATCATCATGTTTCAGAATGTTAAAATAGGCTTCTTTAGGAAGCGGGCTGTGCATTTGATTCAGCTGGTAGCTAATTGCTAGATGCATTAAATGCAGATAGCTTGAACAAGTGGTTTCAGGCGTTAGGTGCCCGGCAAAATGAGAAAGTGCATACCAGGTTTGCTGAGTATTTCTGTTTCGCAACAATGCATAACGGATACGTAATTGCTCATGTGGGCTATAGTCAGTAAATGCATCTGCAAGTGTTGAGTTTTTTAAAATCAGGTAAAGATGATTAAATGCAGAATGGCGCAGACTATGGTAAGTAAAATTGTGTTCTCCAAAAACTGTCTGGATCAATTGTTTCAATAGGGAATTCACTTCATTTTCATGAGTTTCTTCTAAGGACTGTTTTAAAAACAGCGGTTGTGTAACTGATTTTCCCTGTTCTTTTAGCAGACGTTTTCTATTCTGACTATATGTTTTAAATGTATGTAATTCGTCGGCTTTAAGTAGATGATGCAGGGGAATCTTGCGGTAAGCTGAGTAGCTTTTTTGATTTTTATTGCGATTGTTGCGAATGGTGAGTATCACAGCATCTTCACTAATAAATAGATCACGTACGAAGATATTCAATGTTTCATTGATCCGTAGTCCGACTCTGAATCCTAGAATAAAAATCAGTTTAAATATATTTTTATCCTGAATCGAAATATCTTGAGTATTTTCGAGCTGCTCTAGCATGTGGTGAAAAATATGGGGCGAGATCAATGCGGTTCTGCAGATTTTTACCTGGATTAAATTATCTAGATCGATAGTGGGTGCGTTAAAGAATAAGGTCTGTTTGTGATGAAACTCCTGTAGACATTTTTGTAAAGTCGCTCTAGTTGTTTCTTTCTTTAATAAAAGCATTTCTCCATACAGATCTTCAAAATCAGCATCTGAAAATGATGAAATATCTTTGTCTTGCGTTGCCTGCAGCCAATGGACTGCAAACTGTGAAAACATGGTCTTCAGAGAACTTTGCTTGAGCGGCTGAAAATCTGCACGTATAAGCTTGCGCTTAAATCGTTGCTGCTGCTGAATAATATGATTGAGAAGGTCCAGTTGAGGTTCCGTTAATTTTGAGCGTAGAATGCTCCACAGCAGCAAACGTTCCAAGGCTGAAGATTGTTCTCTGGCATATAATTCTATGAGTTGATCGCTATAGTTTTTTGCACGAATAGCTTGACGTATTTCTACTAAAATATCGGCAACATCTAATGCAATAGTGACTTTAGACTGGTCTTGAGGGTTTTCATAAACTTCCTGAATCGTATGGGTAGGCGTGGGTTCAGGCTGAATAAAATAAGCTGCTAATTGTTTTTCGAGAGGACTGGAACTGTAAATTTCATTTTTTAAGATACAAATGGACATTTGATCCAGTCCACTGTTTTTTAGGAACTGTGTGTAGTAAAAACCATATTTTAACAGGTCTTTATAACGTACCTTTTCCTCAGGAAAGCATTCGATGATGCAAGTGTTGATCACTTGTTCTGCGTCATCAATATCTGAAAATAAATCAAATTTTTGATGTTTTAGTCTGTAGATCCAGCATTTCACAATATCGTTTAACACAAACGTTTTTGTATAGCTCACTGAAAAATTCAGGTTATTTATACGCTGATTACCGAAATGCCGGTTCGGGATCTCAAGTGAAACAATATGATTTAGGTTTGAAAAGCTTTGAAATTTCTTTGTTTTTAAAATGATTTTTAAAAACTTTTGTAGTTCGTTCTCATTATAAATGCCATTAAATAATATTGTGCTGATCAAACAAAAAGCGAGGGATTGAGTTGGACTGAAGTCATTATGTTCTGTCCAGTGAGCAATCAAATTTTTGGCAAATTGAGTCACCCTTTTACCATGTTTTAAAGTCTCAATATTTTGTTGGGGTGGGGGGCTTTCATGACGAACAGGTGTTGCAGGAATAGGGTAGTTTTGATTTGATAAACGATTAAAACGCTTGATATATTTCGCGAATTCTAAGCGTGCCATTTTATGACTACGAGTATTAGATTTGTACTTTTCCAAAAGTTGATTATCGACTTGTCTATATACATCGGAATAGTTTTCAGGTGTAAGCTCTAGGCATTTCTCACTAAATAATTTAAGAAGAAATTCCTTATTTTTTATAAGTTTTTTTTGTCGTTTTAGGGAGTGTGGATGTCTGCTCATTTAATCATGATCCCGTTGAATGTCGACATACTTTTAAGCTCTAATATTTCAATTAGCTTATCTTGTGCTGTTCTGATTTGATCGTAATCAGTCGCCTGAAAAGCTGAATAGCGGTCAAACAGTCCCTGCATTGCTTCGTCATGACCAAAGATGCCTTTAACTACATCTTCATTGCAGTCTTGTGCAAAAAAATAACGAGCAAAGTGGCGGGTCCAATTGCGCTGAAGGGCTATTTCTGTACAGTATTTTTGAATATCAGAAAGTTCTAAATTTCGGATATATCCTTGTGGATCGTAAAATAATAGAAAGGGGCGTTCACCCTCGAAGACCTCATGGATTGCTTGTACTTGTTCATTGGACAGATAGGCTTTTGTGAGGTAGAGAAAGTGTTTTAAATATTTTAGGTAATGCTGTATTTCATCACGAAGATAATCGTTAAACGGTAGATATCGTCCAATGGTGCCCGAATAACGCTGCTCTTTATCTGCAACAGCCATCAATTGATTGTCGAGGTCAATATAATCTAGATTGGGCGGGAAGGACTCACTTGGTCGTGCTGACGTTATCAGCATGCAAATATGCCATAGCCAGATTGAATAATATTTTAAAGTCTCAAAAGGATTCGGATGTTCCCTCACTCGTTGGTCAAGCTGGTGAAAAAATGATTTAACAAATGGTAGATTAGGTGTCTGCTGACTACCAAAAGAATGCGGGTTACTGAATTCTTCAAGATATTCAGTTTCCAGCTGAGGAACAGTCAAAGTTAGAATTTGAGTATAAATATTAATAATATCCACGATTTGTGTTGAAGAGTAATGGCATGGAATATAGTGCTGAACACTTTCTCCATTAAGCAATTTGCTTTCCAGTTCATACTCAAGTTCATTCAATGCAATATCACTGAGTAAGCGCGGAAGATTTTGTGTTGTTAACTGGAAGGTCAGCCCTTTATTAATTTTTTGTAAATACTCCTGTATCTTGGAATCAATCTCAACACCATCCATTTTTTTCAACTGACTTAGATTTTCCAGATAATATTGAGGCAGAGGAATCGTAAAAGAATTCACGGTATTCAACCGATGTTTTCTTAAAACAAAATCCTTGAATTTAGAGACTTCAAAGCTTTGCTTAAAGAAACATTTTTGGGGTTGCAGTGATACTTCTTTGTTTTTTGTACTGACTCGTAAATTTTTTTGAAATACCGGCAGATCTTTATAATGAGTAAGACTGAGGACTGAAAATAAAAGCAGGGTATGAATTGGAGAGTTTTCTGCCTGTTCTAATAAAATTTGCATAATGTACTGTGCGGTAGGCAAATCGAAGACCCGAGGATTCGGCTTGCTCATTAGCTCATTCTTGTTTTGATGCAGAATTTGATTTTTGAGATTATTGATCTGAGCTGTGATAGAACATTGCTCTAGTGAGTTAAATTCAAAATTATGATCTTCAACTTTTTCTATAGTTTTATCTTCGCGTGGTTGTTTAGCTGTACCTTGTTCAAAATGAGTCTGATACGTTTGTTCATCATCGAGAGATATTCTTGATATCTTTTGAACATCAGTTTGAGGAGCTTCTTTGGCACCTGAACTGCTTTGGCGATTTCGTTTTAAACGTTCAGACTGAGTAAAGACATATTGATAGATGACACGTAGATTTGCCAGCTGGCCAATTTGTTTTTCATCTAAATTTGGTGTGGAGCGGTTAAGTAACTCTCTATTCTCTGTTTCAGCTTTATTTAAAAACTTAAGAAGATCCTCCAACTCAATAGGGAGAGGTGGTAATAAGTTATAAAGCCAATGGTATTCCTGTTTTTTGCTGGCTAAACGAAAACGTCTACAGAGGTTAGCTACAGTGGCTGCATGTTCTTTGCTATCAAGCAATTCAATACATCGAGTATTAAAAATGGCCCATTTCAGGGCATTGGCTTGATATGCTGAAGGCGTATTAATGACTGCAATAAGATAATGAACGAGAGGATATTCACTGATTGATTGTTCTACAAGTTTTTGATTTATAATATTGTTAAGTTCAATAATTTTAGTAGGTTTAATGAACTCATTGAGTTTGATTGAATTTTGAAAACTTTCCAGCTTTGCTTCTGCTAGTGTTTGATAGAATTCTCGAAACGGCTCAAGCTTTAATTCTTGAGTATCTTCTAAGTAACTATATCCGTTCATGATGATATTCCAGCCAGAATTTTTTCTAATGAAAGTGGACCAGCATAATTTGAAATAGGACTTACTGGACTTTTGGATTTAGACAGCCCTGATAATTCTCGTAGATGATTGATAGTTAGAACTTCCTGACCGAAAACTTCCTGAAGATGTGCGGCTAAGTATTGTTCATTTAGCCAATGTGCGATGATATCTAAGCCATGAATTGAGTGATGTAATCCGGAACATAGTAATGCCTTTACTTCGCTTAAAGCCATGATGGTGAATTCGTAGGAATTATTTTTTTCATAAGCTCTAAACGTAAATTCAGTTTTATACTTATTGTAAAAATAAGCATAGATCCAGCTGAAATGACTACTAAAAAAATAGTGATCAGCTTTGTCTGTTGTCAGAAGAGGAATTTCGATATTCTGTTTAAAAGTTAAATTCAAGTGATAGTTTTGCTGTTTCTCATTAAGCTGAAAAAATAGAGCAATCCAGATTTGGTAGGCATGCATACATTTTGGATAACACATTAATTGTAAGTTTTTTGAAGATACACGATGACTTTTAATAGCTTTTTTTTTATAGACATATGCTGATGTCTCCCCATATTTATGCCAAGTGGCTGAAAAATAAGCTATAATATTCACGTATTTTTTATAGGAGAGTCAAGGGTTGCGCACCCTATATTGTGTTATTAAATTGTAAATTTCACTATATATAGTGTTTTTAATCTTTTAAGGGCTTTGTTGCACAAACCTATCTGTAAAGGGTTTTTCAGCGATATAATTTTCAAATGAAGAAGCCTACACACAAAATCTACCGCACAACCAATTGGCCCGCATATAACCGAGCACTCATGAGTCGCGGAAATATTGCCATTTGGTTTGATCCTGCTACGCAATGGTATGCGCCATCAAAAGGCAAACAAGGGCGAAATCAAACCTACTCCGACGCAGCTATCCAATGCTGCTTAATGATTAAATCCTTATTCCGTCTATCTTTACATATGGTCACTGGCTTTGTGCAAAGTCTGATTAAACTTTGCGGCTGAGCAGCCCCGAATATCAGTGATATTCGTACAGTACGCTTTGTAGAAGACAAAAGCATATTGATATTGCAATCAGCTACCAAAAAAGTAGCGATGGGCTGCATCTACTCATGGACTCTACAGGCATGAAGTTTCTAGGTGAGGGCGAATGGAAACGCAAGAAACATGGATCTGAATATCGTCGCCAATGGCGTAAACTTCATATTGGTATAGATGCTAAAACCCTACAAATACGAGCAGTTCAGCTTACAACCAATAATGTCAGTGATTCACAGGTGCTTGGTGATTTACTTAATCAGATTCCACAAGATGAGCGGATTGACTCTGTTTATACCGATGGAGCTTATGACACCAAGCAATGCCGTCAGGTCATTGCAGATCGGCAAGCGCATGCGGTGATTCCACCTAGAAAAAATGCGAAACCATGGAAAGATACAAAGAGT
>NZ_MVOM01000025.1:0-54494 GCF_002018895.1 Acinetobacter sp. MF4640
AAGTGAAGGAGCTGTCTGCTGAAATGCTGAACTTAAATTCTGAGAAAAAGTCATAAAAAAATGAGCGTATCTGGATACGCTCATTTTTACCGCATTTCAGCTATTTTGTCTTAACTGATCAGCATTACTCCTTTGGGGCGCTTTTTTTATTTATTCATTTTACTGCGAAAGTGATTATTTTAGGCAAGATACATCATGTTTTAGTGTTCATCCTAAAAATAGCGTAGAAGTTTACGCACACTAAATTGTCTAACAATCTACGCTTAAAACTGTCCTAAACTGATATTTTGCTGACCCTAACTGCACTTATGGGCGGAGCCCAATCACGTAAGATAAAAAGACGAAAACAACTATAAGTAATGGATGTCTTCAGGATATTCATAGGAGCAGAAAGATGAATGCAAAGGTAAAAATCACCAACCGTGCGGGCGCGAGTTTCCCTGTACGTCGGATGAACTTTGAGTTTGAAAGCGTACCTGAATATTGGATGAATGGTTCAGCTGGACTGACCCATTTTATGACTGCGCTTTCGGCACTCTTTCCAGCAGGTGAAATGTTTTTTATCGACAGTGTTCGTGTCGTTAGACAGCATCCCTCAATCAAAGATAATGCCGAACTACAAAAAGAGATTTCAGCCTTTATTGGTCAAGAAGCGATGCATACGCAAGAACATGAAGGTTTTAATGCTTCGGCACAAAAGTATGGGCACGATGTTGCACCACTTGATCGCTATACGGATCGTGCAATTCAAACCACGCGTAAAGTGTTTGCTTTTCTCGGCAAGCCTGTGGGTATTACTCAAGAGATGGTGGATTTAACGGCAACCACCGCGCTGGAACATTTTACTGCAACCATTGCCTCTCAGTTGTTGGTCAATAACCACATTCAAGAGCTGATGAGCGATGAAACCATGAAAACCATGTGGTTATGGCATGCCATTGAAGAAAATGAGCACAAAGCTGTGGCTTATGATGTGTTTGAAGGTGTTTTTGGTAAGGGAGTCAAATCCTATTTACTACGAACGGGATCACTGGTTGCAGCCATGGCCATTTTATTATGCGTGCAGTCGTACTTTGTATTTCGTTTATTACAGCAAGATAAACAGCTGAACAGGGCGGCGCTGAAAGATATTTATACCTATGCATATAGTCCATCGAAAGGGATTATTACAGGGATGGCACGTGAAATGATCATGTACTTTAAACCGGGTTTTCATCCTAATCATCACGACACCGATGCGTTACTTGAGAAGTGGAAGTTAAAATTAGGGTTTTAAGCAGTTTTGGCTCTTTGAGCGATGTAAATCGCTCTTTTTTTTGTTCGGTTTTTAGCACAAATTTTTTATACTGTGACCTCCACATTTTAGAAAGATAAACGAAGATGATTCGTTTAATGCAAGCTGCGGACTTAAGCCAAGTTGCGCAGATTGAAAATTTAGTTCAAACCCATCCTTGGAGCCTACAACAGTTCCAAGAGTCCATGCAGTCTTATCACAGTACCGTGATTGAACAGGCAGGGCAGGTGGTAGGCTTTTGTATCCTCCAGCCCGTTCTTGATGAGGCCAATTTATTGTTGATGGCCATTCATCCAAGCCAGCAAGGCAAAGGGTTGGGGTATCAGCTATTAGATGCTTCACTGGCACAACTTAAAAACAACCCGATACAAGTATTTTTAGAAGTCCGTGAGAGCAATCAAGCAGCGATTGCCTTGTATGAAAAGTCCGGTTTTCATCAAATTGATTTGCGTAAAAATTATTATCCTAAACCAGATGGTGGTCGTGAGCATGCCATTATTATGGTGAAATCGTGTAGTGATGACTTTTCCGAGTTATTTAAATAAGAGAACAGTTGAGCTTCTGTATGGTGCCATTATTTAATAATGGCGTTATTCCACCCCGAAGGTAGGGTGGTCATTAAGGAGTTTCCCAGTTGCTGCACTTCCTCGCTGCTCAGACTATGATTGAGTCTGCGCCACTGACCATCAATTAACAATTCTAGCGGTAAATACTGCGATTTATAGTTCATTTTTTCTGAGTGCGGCACCCAATAGCCTAAATACACAAACTGTAAAGCGCGTGCTTTGGCGAGCTCGATTTGTTTTAAAATGGCGAAAGTCCCTAGTGAGCGTTTGTTTTCATCGGGATCAAAAAAAGTATAAACCGCAGATAAACCATCATCTAGAGGATCGCAGGTCGACACACAGATGAGCTGGTCTTCTTTCCATAGCTCTAAGAAAAAGCTCTCAGTACAGCTATGCACGAGGAATTTATCAAATTGATCACGGCTAGGCGGGAACATGTCTCCATCGGCATGGCGTTTAAAAATATAACGCTCATATAAGTCATAATGTTTTTGGGTGGCGTCTGCAGTGCGGGTAATTTTTAAAGTGAGATCTTGATTGCGTTTCCATGCTTTTTTTTGACTGCTGTTCATTTTAAATTCGCGCACAGGTACGCGGCTAGATAGACACTGTCGACATAGATGACACTCTGGGCGGTAAACAAAATCACCACTCCGGCGAAAACCAACCCGAGAAAGTTCAGACAGCGTGACGACATCAATACGATGTGCTGGATCGAGAAATACCATCCGAGCTGACTTTTTTTCTAGATAGCTACAGTCATGCGGTGGCGTGATGTAATACTGTAAATCATTCAGTAGGGACTTCGGGTGATACGAATTCATGATAAATCCCTCTATTATTCTTTATTCAGTCAGTCGCGCATTTTGCGCTATTGTTTTACTTGAAAATACACCGTCCTGATACATTTTCCAATCGATAGCGGGTTGATTTACAACATCTTGTAACGATTTTAAGTAGGTTTGCCGAGAAAGTGTACAAGCACCAAGGCTTAACAGATGATTATTGACCAATTGGCAGTCGATCCAAGGCAGCTTATTTTCACGTCCAATCAACATCAGCGTATAAAATGCCATTTTTGAGACATCCGTTTCGGTACTGAACATGGACTCTCCAAAACAGCCGTGTCCAATGCTGACGCCGTATAGTCCACCAACCAAGCGTGTTTGATCCCATACTTCAACACTATAGCCATAACCTGCATCAAACATTGCACAGTAGCCATCAATAATGTCTTCACTGATCCACGTGTCATCAGCGTAGCTGCGTGGTAGTGAGCAGGCACGGATCACCCGTTCAAAAGCCTGATTGATGGTGATGCGATAATCTTGCTTTTTCATACTCCGAATGAGAGTTTTACTGGGCTGATAATCCTGCGGACGGATGATGCAACGTGGCTCGGGGCACCACCAGCAGATGGGCTCGCCTGTTGAGAACCATGGAAACAAACCATGGCTGTAGGCTTCAAACAGGGTAGAAGGGGAGAGGTCTGCACCGATACAAATTAAGCCTTCACCCTCGGGGTCAACTTCAAGCGGATCGGGAAAGATATACTCAGAAGGCGGTAACTGCTGCATAGTGATGTGTATACATGATAAAAAATGACTTTAAGATCATACATAAAAAAACCGCCTATGGAAGGCGGTCTTTTTCAAGGCTTAGATTATTCGCCTAAAGCATCCAAATACTTTTCCGCATCTAGCGCAGCCATACAGCCAGAACCCGCTGAAGTGATCGCTTGACGATAAACGCTATCAGCAATGTCGCCTGCTGCGAATACACCTGCGACAGAAGCAGCTGTGGCATTACCAGATGTACCGCTTTGGACTTGGATATAGCCATCACGTAAGTTCAATTGACCATCAAACATCGCGCTGTTTGGCTTGTGCCCAATGGCAACAAACAAACCTTGCACATCAATATCTTGTGTAGATTCATCTTGAGTCGATTTTAAGCGAACGGCCGTTACACCTGTGTTGTCACCTAAAACTTCATCGACTTGGTGATTCCAAATGATGCTGATTTTGCCTTCTTTTTCTTTCTCAAATAAATGATCTTGAAGAATCTTTTCAGAACGCAATGAATCACGACGGTGAACCAAAGTCACATGCGATGCAATGTTAGACAAATATAGTGCTTCTTCAACGGCAGTATTACCGCCACCCACAACCATGACTTTTTGGTTTTTGTAGAAGAAACCATCACAGGTTGCACATGCGCTTACGCCTTGGCCCATAAAAGCAGCTTCAGACTCAAGACCTAAGTACTGAGCGGTCGCACCTGTGGCAATAATCAGTGCATCACAAGTGAACTCATCCATGTCACCTTTGAGTACAAATGGACGTACAGAAAGGTCGACTTCATTGATATGATCGTAGATGATTTCGGTACCAAAGCGTTCAGCATGCGCTTGCATACGTTCCATCAGTGCAGGACCTGTTAAGCCTTCAGGGTCACCCGGCCAGTTATCAACTTCAGTCGTTGTCGTTAGTTGACCACCGAGTTGGATACCCGCAATCAATGTCGGCTTTAAGTTGGCACGCGCAGCATATACCGCAGCACTGTAACCCGCAGGGCCTGAACCGAGAATAATCAAACGTGAGTGACGAGCGCTCATACGTAGAATCCTTTTTTTATTTAGAAATTTGTGGAATTATACGTGAAACTCTATAACAGTTGTGTGAGTTCAATGTCGATATTATTGATCAATCAAATCGATTTGAGCTATATAGAAGAAATATGCGGTGTAGAGCGGGAAAAAGTGGAAAAATCATCTGCTCGTTATACATAAAGCATTTAAGAATAGTGCATCTTTTTATAAAGAAGAGGTGCATAATATGACGTTTATTGTGAAACTTTTGCTTTAGGTTTCGAACAAAAACATTAATGAAGAATTTGTTACAGGACAGTATATGACTGAGGTGTCGGGTGCTTATGCACAGCGCTTATTAATGACATTATTTTTAGTCTCGTTTGGCATTTATTTGTTCCTTGCTACCGTGACCTATACCCCATTTGATCCGGGCTGGATGCATATATCAAGTGATACCTTGCAAGTCTCGAATGCCAGTGGCGTTGCTGGGGCGTGGATTGCTGACTTATTGTTCGGTTTTTTAGGCTGGGCAAGTCTACTTATTCCTGTGTTTTTGTTCATTGAAGCCATTCAAGTATGGTGGCCGCATAGTTTTTTAAACCGCCCATTTCGTTATGCTGCACAATTCTTTATTTTGCTTGCAACCGCCAGCTTACTGTTCTTGTTTTGGAAAGTTCCAGCGGACACTTTAGACAATGCCTCTGGCGGCATTATTGGTTATGAACTGGGACAAAGTTTGTCGCAGATTTTAACCATTTACGGTGCAACCTTATTTTTGGTCGTGTTTACCGTGGTCTTATTGACCTTGGCTTTCGGTATCAAATGGAACCGTACTTTCGCGACCCTCAAAGCAACTCCTGCATATTTACAAGATTTATTTTACCGTAATGTGCCTGAAAGCGAGTCTGCCTTTGATCGCACGACGCCAAGTGTGAAAAAAGAAGTGATTGCAACGGCACCGAAAAAGAGTTTTGAAGAGACCGAATTGGTCGAGGCACCAGCCGTGCAAGAGCTATCAGTTAAAGCACCTCAGCGCGACTATTCAGCAGAGCATTTGTTTAATGACATGGTGGCCAAAGAGCAACGTGTTCAAGAACAACAGGTGGATGTGGATGATGAAGTAGAGCTTGAGCGGACTATAGAAAAAGCGCACCAATTAGAACAAGACAGTCAACGCGTGGTGGCGACAGGGGAAGTGTGGCGTGCATTAAACTCAGGAGAAGATCAACGTCATAAAAATGATATTGATGCTTTACTTCGTGCTGCCGAAGAAGATCGCCCATTTAGCCCAGAACAACATTTTCAAGCAGTGGTTCAAGATCATACAACCCCAATTGCTGATCCTCATTATTTCCAAGACGATGCCCCTGCACAGAAGAAAAATGTCGATTGGGATGATGATGAAATCTTTGACGAGCTGCTTGCTGCCGTACCCAATGGCAAAACAGCAACGGATGTTCACAGCCCATTCAATACGCCTGAACCGGTGTCTCATTTACATGTGGTTGAAGATCCAATTGCGGTAGCCGAGGTTGCAACCTTGAGTGTTGCTGCAAGTCCCGTTGCGTTACAACCAGCGCCGAGTGGAATTGCAAAAGCACAGCTTGATGAGTTGGATGATTTAGACGAATTCCTTGCTGAAGATTGGTCGGAGCAGAAAGTAGCTGCTTCAGATGTACGCTCCAGCAGCAGCTATGCGCAGTCATCAGCTTTTGTACAAGCACCCATTCAGCATCATAATACAGTGAGCACAAGTGCTACAGCGGCTGTAGCCAAAGAAGTTTTGTCCAAAGAAGCGTTTATTGAAGCATGGCAGGACACTGCTGGAAAACCGCAAGAAGAAGACGACTTCGATTTTGATGCGCCACTAACGGATGCATCAGGCCGTCCAATGTCTTTGTCCATGCAAGTAGCAGAGCGTCGTCGTGATTTATCACCGCTGCCAGGACTGGATTTACTGGATGAAGTTGACCTCAATAAAAAAGTCAATTTCACCGCTGAGCAGTTGGCGCGTTTATCTGAACTACTTGAAATTAAACTACAAGAGTTCAATGTCAAAGCCAAAGTAGTCGAAGCACAGCCAGGGCCTGTAGTAACTCGTTTTGAATTGGATTTGGCCCCAGGTGTGAAAGCCTCTAAAGTGACCAATATCTCGCGAGATTTGGCTCGTTCAATGTCGATGGCATCTGTACGTGTGGTTGAAGTCATTCCAGGTAAACCGTATATCGGGATTGAAGTGCCGAATAGCACACGTGAAATGGTGCGTTTAATCGAGTTGTTGACCATTCCTGCTTTTACCGATCCGAATAGCATTCTTTCGATGGCAATGGGCAAAGATATTTCGGGTAATCCCGTCATTGCTGACTTAGGTAAAGCACCGCATATGCTGGTTGCAGGCACCACAGGTTCAGGTAAATCGGTGGCAGTGAACTCGATGATTTTATCGATGTTGTTGAAATATACGCCGAATGAGTTGCGTTTAATTTTGATTGACCCGAAACAGTTAGAACTTGCTAACTATAACGATATCCCACATTTGCTCACCCCAGTTGTGACTGATATGAAAGATGCGGTCAGTGCATTGAACTGGTGTGTGAATGAAATGGAACGCCGTTATAAGCTGATGTCTTTCTTAAAAATTCGTAAGCTAGCGGACTATAACCGTAAAGTGGAAGAAGCGATTGCCAATGGCGAAGAGCTGATTGATCCGACCTGGAAAGCAAGTGATTCGGTTGTCGGTGAGCGTGCACCACGTTTGACCCCATTACCATCGATTGTAATTGTGGCGGACGAGTTTGCCGATATGATTATGCAGGTCGGTAAGAAAGCTGAAGAAATGATTACGCGTTTGGCACAAAAGTCACGTGCCGCAGGCATTCATTTGTTACTTGCAACGCAGCGTCCATCGGTCGATGTAATTACAGGTCTGATTAAAGCTAATATTCCAACACGTGTGGCTTTACGCGTGAACTCAAAAATTGACTCTCGCACGATTTTGGATGCTGGTGGGGCGGAAGACTTACTGGGTCATGGTGATATGTTGTTCTTAGGGCCGGGTAAAATTGAACCTGAACGTGTACATGGTGCCTTTATTGCCGATGATGAAGTCAACCGCATCTGTGATGCTTGGCGTGAACGTGGCTCGCCAAATTATGTTGATGAAATCCTAACACCATTTGATGAAGAGCCAAGTTCTCGTGGCTTTGAAGATGGTGATGGCGATCCAAACCGTGATGCACTTTATGACCAGTGCGTATCCTTTGTATTGGAAACACGCAAGGTTTCGGTGTCCTCGCTACAACGTAAGTTTAGTTTGGGCTATAACCGTGCCGCGCGGATTGTCGACCAAATGGAAGAAAATGGGATCGTGAGTGCGCAAGGTGCGAACGGTAAGCGAGAAATTTTAGTTTAAAAGGAAAGCCTGCGGATTGCAGGCTTTTTCTTAATCATTCAGTTTAGGCATCCAGTCATGCAAATTATTGATGCATTAATTCCATTGGTAGTACTCATTGCCATGGGGTATGTATTAAAGCGGTATCGCTTTTTAACGGTGGAATTTTGGCAAGGCGCTGAAAGACTGAATTATTGGATTTTGTTTCCTGTTTTGCTGTTCAGTAGTCTAGCCACCGTTCATTTTAATGTCGGGCAAGTCCTGCCAGCGCTTGCTGTGGTCTTTACTGTGACCTTGCTGATGAGTGTCGTGCTGTGGGTATTAAAAGCGGTGTATGGTACACCTGTGGCGCAATTTGGCGTCTATTTACAGAGTCATATTCGCTTTAATACTTATATTGGTTTGACCAGTATGGCTTTGATTTTTGGTGCTGCGGGGATGCAAGTCTTTGCCATGATTATTGCCTTTGTCATTCCTTTGGTGAATGTACTGTCCGTACTTGGTTTTTCTCAAGGGCAGGGACTGTCTTATAAAAATATTGCGTGGTCGGTTGCGAAAAATCCGCTGATTCTGGCTTGTCTGGTCGGGATTATTTTTAATTTTTCAGGTATGCATTTGCCCGAGAGCATCAGCCAATCTTTAAAGCTGGTAGTAGGGATGAGTCTCCCACTTGGGCTATTGTGTGTGGGCGCAGCACTACAGTTTAATGCGCTAAAATATGCTGGCCGAGCGCTGATTCTGAATACCTTTGGGCGTTTAATCTTGGTGCCTATTTTAGCCTATGTAGGATGTCTTTTATTTGGTTTAGCAACATTTGAAACCATGATTGTGGTTGTTTTCTTCTCACTGCCGACAGCATCGGCTGCCTATGTCCTGACCAAATATTTTCAAGGGGACAGTCAGCTCATGGCAGCAATCATTAGTTTGCAAACTTTGTGTTTCGGTTTGACTTTTCCACTTTGGATGTGGTTTTTACAGTCATAAAAAATGCCAGTCTTCTAGGAATGAGCTGGCATTTGTAGGTCATGTGCATTAAGCAGATCTAGGTTTAGGCGAATTTAGCCAAAACCTCTAAGAAGGGAGCTGCTTGACGTTGATATGCGGCAATTACTTCATGGATACGCTGACCTTCTGGATTGGTTGCATTAATGTCGCGACCATCCGTTTTAAATTGGGTGAGCAGACGCTCATAATCACTTGGGCGCATGTGTTTAAAGGCATGGTACAACACATGAAAGTCGCCATTCACACCTTCAGGAGGAAGCTGAGTTAAGTAGGCAAATACACGCTCATCTGACCATTCTTCATTGAACGTTGCTGGCTGAGATAATGCCATAGCAATCTCCTTACTGGTTTAATCATTAAAAAAGGCAAAATATGGGAGACAAAGAAAATACTTTCTTGTGTCTGCGCATATTCTGCCTTGATTCAATTTACTTGACTAATCAAAAATCAGATTAACGTTCTTCAGGCAAATTGATATTCATTTCAAGCATTTCAATATTCGCTTCAGAACGGACAGCCATTTGAATGTGCTGTTCATCTACACCGCGAACATAGCGATTCACCACTTGCATGATTTCTTTCTTCATTTGGTCGATTTTGTCTTGGCTAAGACGTTTACCTAAACCGCTTTCAGACGCTACGATGACTTTCAAACGATCTTTTGCGGTTTGAGCACTAGACGGTTTTTCATCATTACTAAAAAGCTTACTCCAAAATCCTGCCATGTCTACGCTCCAAATAGTCGTGCTAACCAGCCTTTAGGCTTCACCGTAATATGACGGTAAGGACGTTCTTCACCTAAGAAACGTGCCACAAGGTCATCATAGGCTTGGCCTGCTGCTTCTTCAGTAAAGAGAATCACTGGTTTACCTTCGTTAGATGCTTGTAAAACACTCTTACACTCAGGAATCACTCCCAAAGTTGGCACACGTAAAATATCTTTAGAAATGTCGTCAATGGTTAACATTTCTTGTTTATCCGCACGTTCAGGGTTGAAGCGTGTGATACACAAGTGTTTACGAATACGACCTTCATTCATTTCAACTTTTTTGGTTTTGCTGTCGAGCATACCAATAATACGGTCAGAGTCACGTACAGATGAAATTTCAGGGTTGGTGACAATAATCGCTTCATCGGCATGGTACATTGCTAAAATTGCACCGCGTTCGATACCTGCAGGTGAGTCACAAATAATGTAGTCAAACTCTTGTGACAACTCATCCATGACACGTGCTACGCCTTCATCAGTTAAGGCATCTTTATCACGGGTTTGCGACGCAGGTAAAATATATAAATTCTCGATATCTTTATCACGGATAAGCGCTTGTTGTAATCGAGCTTCGTTATTTAATACATTGACAAAATCATACACAACGCGGCGTTCACAACCCATGATCAAATCAAGGTTACGTAAACCTACGTCAAAATCGATCACAACAGTTTTGTGACCACGTAGGGCTAAACCTGTTGCAAAAGATGCGCTTGTCGTAGTTTTGCCTACGCCACCTTTGCCTGATGTTACGACAACAATTTTCGCCACCGAATCCACTCCTGTTATGGTTTAAATCCCCTTATTTATCATTTGGGGCTTTTGGTGTTTATTTATACATTAAAATTCAAGCGCTTCAAATACAAGCTCTTGTTGATCATTTAAGTAAATATGTGTTGGGCGTTTTAAATGCTGCGCTGGAATATCATCTGCAACACAATAGGTCCCTGCAATTGAAACCAATTCAGCTTCTAAAGCATGACAGAAGATGCGTGCAGCGCTGTTTCCGCCCGCGCCGGCAATGACTCTACCACGAGCACTACCATAAATATGTATATTTCCTGAAGCAATCACTTCCGAGCCACTGTTAATGCCTGCGGTAATAATGATATCGCCTTGATTTTGAACCAAGCACTGCCCCGTACGTAAAATTTCGTCATGATATGAAGTTGCATGGCGAATGACAGGTGCTGCCGCAACTGGCGTATTGGTAGAAACTGTCGTAGCAGGAGCAGGAGCTTCAACCACTTGCTCTTTGGTTGCTTTGACTTCTTGAAGTTGCGAGCTAATACCATGTCCTTGCGCGGGAATCACAGGGAATTGAATGGCACGGGCTTGTTCAGCCAAAATTCCTTCTTGTACTGCCATCGGCTGTACATCCAGATCCAGCAATAATTGAATCAAGGAAATTAATTCTTGCTCAACGCTACTTTCCAGAACAACTAACGCCCCAGCAGTCGATGCATTTTGTAATGTTTTACTTAATTGCTGTCGGATTGCATCATGATCATTGGTGTCAAGGGTAATGCGAATCGCATTGACCATTCTGCCAGTTATCCGGATATCAGCCATAATTTTTCCTTAAGACTTCTCAGATTTATTTTTTACTAAAGAAGTGATGTTGTAAATAGAGCAAATCCTAGAACAAAATGAAGGATTGCACTAGCTGCGTTTGTAATATTTTTACCTTAATGCTTATTCTTTGGCTTGATCATCTTTTTCAAGCTCTTCTAACCACTGTTTCACCTTAACTTGCTTGCGAATGGCATCTAAGCTTTCATAGACCACAGACTCAACCAACTGTTCCAAAGACTGATTATCGATTTTTAAATCACTGACTTTTTCAGCTATCAAGCGATAGGTGGCATTGGGCTGTGCTGGATTTCCCACAACCATTGGTTCCAGTAAACCTTGTGTGATGTTTTCACCAAGTCTTTGTCCGATACTTTGAATTTGTTGCTCAATTCTTCCACCCACAATTGGAATCAAACGCAGTAATTGGGTCAGTTCAGGGGTATCTTCAATCGCACGATTCACAATCAGACCGACATTTTGGGCAATGAAATATTGACGTTGTTTCAGTTCGGTGGCGAGAGATTCTTGTAAAATTTCAGCCAATGCTTGTGCAAATAAAGTCCGATGATGATCGACGAGGTCATGAATAATTTTTTTATGGGTCGAGCTGGTATTTAATTCGTGCTTCACCCCATCCAATACAGTAATAACCACACGGTCAGACAGTTCTTCCATCACTACGCGATAGTAAAATTTGCCCTTCGCTTGTACCGATGGAGGAATGACGTTATAGCCTAATTCATGCAGTCGAAAAGCAATCACTCCCGCGCGGAATAATCTTAAAAAGCGTAAATGAGGGATAATTGCTAAAATTTCGTACCAATGGATGAAAGGGAAGAAAAACCAGCGACGATGGTGTCGATACACGATGGCAATGCCCCAACGCACCAATAATTCAGTAATCAAGAACAGAATAAACCAAGCTTCTGTGGTGATGACCCACGGATGCAAATGCTCACGATAGAAGCTTAAGACACTTTCTAGGTGAATGGCATGGAAAAACCATCCACCGATATTGCTCATGATAAAAAAATTAGCACACAAACAAAACAAGTTAAAAATGATGAGAAACACCATAAAAATGTCATAGATCAAAAACAGTTTGAAATACAAACTTTGTGGATCAACCTGATGATATTTAGACTTTTTGACTTGGTTATTCTGCATCATGCATAGACCCTTACTGGGTTAAATTGGACGTTGAGTATTTGGCTTTCATTTTTTCAATCAATTGGTCTTTTTCAGTCCAAAGTTGATCGACCCACTGTTGGAATTGTTCACGAAAGTCTGCATCGTCTTCATAGTTTCCAGCGAGTACCCATGCAGGAATATCAATTTTACGCAAATTGACCGCAATCCGTGGGACGTCCCCGAGCCAAAATTCACTATAGCCAGGCGCGCCGTCAGGATAGACAATGGTCATATCCACTAAGGCATCAATGTCATTACCTAAAATACCTAAGGCTAAGGCCAAGCCACCCGCTTTCGGTTTAAGTAAGTTTTGATAAGGTGATTGCTGCTGTGCGTGTTTTTCTGGAGTAAAACGCGTGCCTTCCAAATAGTTTAACAGGGTGAATGGTTGGCTAAGCAGTTGTTCACAAGACTTACGTGCCTCTTCCATATCGCGTGTTTTCAACGCAGGATTTTTCGCAATTTGTTCTTTACTATGCCGCTTCATCATCGGGAAGCCGAGAATTTTAAAAGCTTGGCCGACAAATGGAATAAAAATAAGTTCCCACTTGGTAAAGAAGCGGGTAAGGGGCATACGGGTTAAACCAAAATATTGGTTAACCGTGGTGTCGACCCAACTTTGGTGGTTACAGGTCATGAGATAACGACCTTGCATACTTAGCTCAAGACCATCATCGACAGAAATATCCCATTTCGTGCTGGGCAAGACATGATCGATTAAATAATTGTTCACAGCCAGCCAACTGTTAGTGATTTGAATATTCGTCTCATCCACCTTTTTAGATTTTTTAAACAGTTTGGTCAGGCCAAGCGCAAGCACTGGAGGGCCATGAAAAAAAGTACTGCCTGTAATGACTGAACCAACAGTTAAACCACGTGTGATTTTTTTTAATAAAGGTTGTTTTTGGTTTGGTGATGACATAAAAATAAACCCTAAAATATAATGCGTTTCGCAACTCGTTCTATTTCTAAAGCTCAATATAGTACGGGATGATCAAATAGAAAAGCACCAAGCATTAACTGTGTAGAAATTGTGACGAAGAAAGCCTTGAAAAGGAAATTTTTTATTACATATTGTAAATAAAGGCTTTATTATTAACAAAAAATCAATGGTCTAGATCATCGTTTTACGACAATATTCGGTCTATAAACAAAACACACAAAGAAGGAGGCATGCGATGCGTGCACTAGCAATTTCCGCAGTCGTTGGGGCAATGGTTCTTACAGGTTGTCAAAGCACTGGTAATAACATTGGCGGTGTAGAATACGATAAAGCTGCTCTAGGGACCTTAATTGGTGCTGCTGCAGGTTATGGTGTTTCTAAAGGAAACGCAAACACGAGTCGTCAGAATAACCGTGCTGCAGCGATTGGTGCTGTACTTGGTGGTGCGACTGGTGTTTACCTTGACAACAAAGAGAAGAAACTTCGCCAACAAATGGCGGGGACTGGTGTAGAAGTTAACCGTAATCCAGATGGCTCTGTAGGCTTAATCATGCCGGGTAACATTACTTTTGATACCAACAAATCAAACATCAAGCCGAACTTCTATTCAACTTTAAACAAAGTTGCGCAAACCTTAACTGAAGATAACAAGAGCGGTATTCTTGTAACAGGTTATACAGACAGTACAGGTAATGATTCAATCAACATTCCTCTGTCTCAAGCGCGTGCGCAATCTGTAGCAAGCTACTTGGCATCTCAAGGTGTTTCTACAACACGTATTAATGCACAAGGTCAAGGTTCAGCAAACCCAATCGCGTCTAACGCGACTGCTGAAGGCCGTGAGCAAAACCGTCGTGTAGAAATCAGCATCTACGCAATTCAATAATTTTTATTGAAGACTGAAAAACCACCTTCGGGTGGTTTTTTTATGACTGTTAAAATATGAATTTGCATTATGCATCTGTAGCGGAGATGACTATAATCGAGCTCGGAATGAAATAGAGGAAAGACTATGTCACTGGCAAGTCAATTAAACGACAAGCAACTTGAAGCCATGAAATACACTCAAGGACCCTTGTTAGTACTTGCAGGGGCTGGTTCAGGTAAAACTTCGGTGATTACCCGTAAGATTGCCTACTTGGTGAAACACTGCGGCATTCCTGCTTATCGTATTACGGCGATGACGTTTACCAACAAAGCAGCACGTGAAATGAAAGAACGTGTCACCAAGCTGCTGTCACGTGAAGAGGCAAAAGGGCTTTCAGTCTCGACCTTCCACACCTTTGGCCTAAACATGCTGCGTTTAGAGCTGAAACACACGCCATTAAAAAATAATTTTTCTATTTTAGACGCAGACGACTGTAAGCGTATTTTGATGGACTTGATGCATCGTGACAATTTATCTGGTGCGGAAAGTAAAGAGCTGATTGCCAAAGCCATGAAGATGATTTCAGATTGGAAAAACGATCTGATTCCACCTGAGCAAGCACACACCACCTGTGAAACCGCAGAAGATGTTCAGTTTGCGCACTTGTATCAACTGTATGAGCGTAATTTACGTGCCTATAATGCGGTCGATTTTGATGACCTGATCGTGATGCCGACGCGTCTTTTACAAGAAAATGCAGAAGTACGTGAGCGCTGGCAAAATCGCATTCGCTATTTATTGGTCGATGAGTATCAAGACACCAACACCGCACAGTATATTTTGGTGAAATTGCTGGTGGGAGTGATGGGTCAGTTCACAGCGGTGGGTGATGATGATCAATCGATCTACGCATGGCGTGGTGCCAAGCCTGAAAATATGGCTTTGCTGAATGAGGATTTTCACAATTTAAAAGTGATTAAACTCGAACAGAATTATCGTTCGACCAGTCGTATTTTAAAAGCGGCCAATACCGTGATTGGTAACAATCCGCATATTTTTGATAAAAAACTGTGGTCAGATAAAGGTCATGGTGAAGTAATTCGAGTGATTACGTGCCGCAATGATGACGATGAGTCGGAACGTGTGGTGAAAGACTTAATTACGCATAAACTGATGAATGGTAAAAATTGGAAAGATTACGCCATTTTGTATCGGGGGAACTTTCAAGCACGTGCACTGGAAACACAACTGCGTCAAATGCAGATTCCGTACAAATTATCGGGTGGTCAGTCGTTCTTCGGACGGGCTGAAATCAAAGACGTGATGAGCTATTTGCGCGTCATTATTAATCCTGAAGATGACAGTGCATTTTTACGGATTATCAATACACCTAAACGTGCCATTGGGCCTGTGACTTTAGAAAAGCTGGGGCTGTTTGCACAAGAAAATCATTTGTCTTTGCTCTCTGCCGCAGGTGATCAGCGTCTCACCATGGTGATTCCTAAAAAAGCCACCACGCAGTTGGCGGAGTTTGCAGACTTTATTACCACCTTTACCCGTGAGTTGCTTGAGGATGATGAACCTGTACCGATTATTCGCAAGATGATGGTTGAAGCGGGTTATATCGACTATGTCAAAGAGTCTGCGGCGACGCCTGCGCAGGAAAAAACCAAGCTGGATAATATTGAAGTGCTGTATAGCAGTATTCAAAGTTTGATTAACCGTGCTGAAGATGTTGATGAGAAAAACATTGAAAGTGTAATTCGTAAAATGGTGTTGCTGGATATGTTAGAGCAGCAGCAAGAAGAAGAAGACACTGACAAAGTAAACCTGCTCACGCTGCATGCATCCAAAGGGCTTGAGTTTCCATATGTCTATCTGATTGGTCTTGAGGAAGAGTTGCTGCCGCATAAAAACTCGATTGCCGCAGATACAGTTGAGGAAGAGCGTCGCCTGATGTACGTGGGCATCACCCGTGCGCGTCAGGGTTTAACCATCACGCTTGCAGAACAACGTAAGGCGGGCGGTCAAATGAAGCAAATGACACCAAGTCGCTTCTTGGATGAGTTGCCGCAAGATGAGTTGGAATGGCTGGGGCGTAAAAAGAAACTGGCGGGCAATATCGATCCGAAATTACAAGCGCAGCATTATTTAGACAATTTACGTGCGTTGATTAAGCGCTAAATATTTTTTTGTTTTAGAAATTTATTGTACTAGGAAAAAGAGAATGAAAGTTCAGGTTAAAGTGTTGGATTCACGTTTAGGCAATGAATGGCCAATGCCAACTTATGCGACAACGGGTTCAGCAGGCTTAGACCTTCGTGCATGTGTCGATGCTGCGACCGTCATTGAACCGGGACAAACTGTTTTGGTCAAAACGGGTTTATCTATTTATATTGAAGACCCACACTTTGCGGGTTTAATTTTACCGCGTTCAGGCCTAGGTCATAAGCACGGCATTGTTTTGGGTAACTTGGTGGGCTTAATTGATTCGGACTATCAAGGTGAATTGATGGTGTCGGTTTGGAACCGTAGCCAAACAGCTTTCAGTTTAGAACCGGGTGAACGTCTTGCACAGTATGTACTTGTACCTGTGATGCAAGCACAGTTTGATATTGTAAATGAATTTGAAGCGACAGAACGTGGTGCAGGTGGTTTCGGACATACTGGTCAAAACTAATCTGTTAGTGATAAAGTAAAACAACAAAGCCTCTCCATGAAAGAGGCTTTGTTGTTTTAATGCTGAATGATCATTTTTAGTTCATAAAAAGTTACAACTCTTTTTTGAATCCTTAGTAAAATTAAACGCAGTGTTAAGCATAACAACAAGGACAGCTGAAAGAGCTGTTGATCTGAATAAATTAGAAGTTAGACCTATGGATTTTCAGCCAAAATTTCCTGCACATATTTTTCGTGCCTATGACATCCGTGGCAAATTGGATGTCATGAGTGCTGAGTTGATTCGTGCCATTGCACAAGCGCTCGCAACTCAATATTTAAAGACTGGGCAGACACGTTTAGCCATTGGTTATGATGCTAGACAAAGCAGTCCTGCTTTTGCAGAAATTATTTACAAAGAATGTCTTAAACAGGGCTTAGATGCGCAAATCATCGGATGTTGTGCTAGTCCTGTGTTGTATTACACGGCACGCCAGTTTGATGGCAACGGCATTATGGTGACAGCCAGCCACAATCCGAAGTCGGATAATGGGATCAAATGGATTATGCAGGGTGAGCCTCCTTTACCTGAGGCAATCCAGCAGGTAGCACGCGATGCAAATGAATATTTTGACAGCCATGCAGAGATGAACTGGCAAACGTTGCCACATCAGATCGTGCCTGAATATTGTCTGGCTTATCAGGGGGCATTGCTCAATGATATACAGCTCATGCCTCAACCTCGATCCTATAAAGTCGTGGTGGATGGTTTATATGGCTCAGCAGGACGTTGTGCCGTCTTGGTCTTAAAGAAACTCGGCTCTGAGGTGTATGCTTTACGCTGTGAGGCCAATGGCGAATTTCCTGAACATGCCCCCGATCCATCTCAAGCCAAACATTTAGATCTGTTGCGTAACGCCGTGCAACAGCAGCATGCCGATATCGGTATTGCCTTTGATGGTGACGGTGATCGTGTTGTATTGATTGATGAAAAGGGCGTAATCATTTCAGCAGACCGTTTATTGTCCTTGTTTGCGCACATGTGTTTGGCCGATCATCCAGAACATGAAGTGGTTTTTGATGTGAAATGTTCCACCATGGTTCGAAATACAGTACTGGCCCATCAGGGTATTCCAAAAATGATTCGTACAGGCAGTTCTTTTTTGCGGAAATATTTGGCGCAATCTAAAGGACATGCGGTTTTTGGCGGTGAATATGCAGGGCATTATGTGTTTAATGATGGTCGTGGTTTTGGTTATGACGATGGTTTATATGCCGCACTACGTGTGTTGGAATACTTAAGCTTGAAGCAATGCACTTTGTCGGAAGCACTGGCAGACTACCCAGAGCGTGCCAGTACAGAAGATATTTATATCAGCACCCATCAGATTTCACCCGCGCTGGTTTTAGCGAATGTGGAAAAACAAAGTCAGCACTTTCAAGCGGAAATGAGTAAAATTGATGGCGTAAGACTTGATTTTGAGGATGGATTTGGCATTATTCGAGCATCGAATACGGGCGAGTATTTTACTGTGCGTTTCGACGCGGACAGTGATCAGCGGCTCCATCAAATTCGCCATAACTTTGTGCACATGCTGACGGCAGATTATCCGCAGATTGCACAAGACCTATTAGACGCCCATTAAGGAGAGGCACATGCCACATCAACATACTGGCCTCGACAAAGCACAAGTCCTGACTGAAGCTTTGCCGTACATTCAACGTTTTGCTGGAAAAACGCTAGTAGTGAAATATGGTGGCAATGCAATGACCGATCCTGAGCTTGAGAGCTCGTTTGCACGTGACATCGTTTTGTTAAAAACCGTCGGTTTAAACCCAATCGTGGTGCATGGTGGCGGTCCACAAGTGGACTCGTTTTTAAAGCAGTTGGGGCGTGAGTCTGACCGTATTGATGGCATGCGAGTGACCGATCCAGCGACCATGGAAGTGGTTGAAATGGTGTTGGGCGGTAGTGTGAATAAATCTATCGTGAACTTGATTAATCAACATGGTGGTCGTGCCATTGGTTTAACGGGTAAAGATGGTAATTTACTGCGTGCACAAAAGTTACTGATGGAAAAAACTGCGGAAGATGGCACGGTACAAAAAATTGATCTAGGCCTAGTGGGCGAAGTGACCAGTGTTAAAACTGATGTATTGGAAATGTTTACCAGTGGTGATTTTATTCCTGTGATTGCACCTTTAGGTGTGGATGAAGAGGGCAATACCTACAACATCAACGCGGATTTGGTGGCTGGAAAAGTGGCTGAAGCCTTAGGTGCTGAAAAGCTGATTTTGTTGACCAATATTTCAGGTGTTTTAGATGAAAATAAAAACCTGCTCACTGGTCTAACCACTCAAGAAGTTGACCGTCTCATTGAAACGGGTGTGATTTACGGCGGTATGATTCCGAAAGTGGGTTGTGCTCTAGATGCGGTGAAAGGTGGTGTGGTGAGTGCACATATTGTGGATGGCCGTGTGCCACATGCAACGCTGTTGGAGATTTTCACCGATCATGGTGTCGGTACACTAATTACCAATCGCAGTAATAAACACTAAATATTTTGAAAAGCCTCCTCGGAGGCTTTTTTTAGGCCTATACGTTTTATAAAAATGGTTTTATGCGTGAATGTGGTCGGGTTATCAAGCATTGTGAATTGCAAGCCAGTCAGGACTCATGCACAATAAAACCATCATAAATAAATATGTTTAAATAAGATCAAGATTATGTGCCAACTGCTCGGAATGAACTGTGCAACGCCGACTGATATTACCTTTTCATTTCGAGGCTTTTCACAGCGCGCGGGGATTACTTCAGACCACTGTGACGGTTTCGGGATAGCTTTTTTTGAGGATAAAGCCTGCCGTTTATTCGTTGACAATCAATCTGCAGTTGAGTCGCCGATTGCTGAATTAATTCGTAATTATCCAATCAAATCACGCAATGTGATTGCACATATCCGCAAAGCGACACAGGGAAAAATTAACTTAGAAAACTCACATCCATTTAGCCGTGAGTTATGGGGACGACAGTGGATTTTTGCCCATAATGGCGATTTGCATGAGTTTGATCCTGTACTGTCAGGACGCTTTACCCCAGTTGGCAATACCGACAGTGAACGTGCATTTTGCTATTTACTGGACCAACTGGTGAATAAATTTGGCTATACCGAGCCAAGTCTAGATCAAGTTTTTGATTTATTAACTGATGTTTCTCCACGGATTGCGGAGCATGGCACGTTCAATTTCTGTTTATCAAATGGGCAGGCCCTGTTTAGTTATGCCATTACCAAACTGCATTGGTTGGTGCGTGAATACCCATTTAAACCTGCGCAGCTGATCGACATTGATGTTGAAGTTGATTTTAGTCAAGTGACTACCGCAGAGGATCGCGTGGCCGTGATTACCACCGAACCGTTGACTCAAAATGAAGCGTGGACGGCATTTTCACCCGGTGAAATGATTTTATTTCAATATGGCAAAGCGATCCGCCACCAAATGACCCATGTGGAACGTTTAATCCGAGAAGCCAAAGATCCGTCTTTAAAACGCGTCACTAAAGCAGATCAATATTAATTTATTTCAAAATGATTAGAATATAAAAGCATGTTGATAATAATATAAAACATGCTTTTATTTTGATACATACTTATAAAATAATAAAATCGATTAAATAATAACTGATTCTTTTGATCGGATTTAAATTTATTTACCTATTTAAAATATATACTTAAGTTTAATTTTGTGGAAATAGTATAAAACCAACCAATTTGATTCACTTTTATTTTTAATTATAGTCGATATGATTAATTCATGTAATTGATCTATTAATTTTTATTGGGTGGTCGGAATGATAATGAAGTGGGTTCCAGAATATAATACTGGTATCGATGTGATTGACGATCAACACCGCCGTATTCTCGATTATATCAATGAAATTGATGCGATCGATGTCAATACTGGCCGTGAACGCGTTAAACAGATTTTAGAAAATATTATTGATTACACACAGTCTCACTTTACTTTTGAAGAGTCTCTCCAAGAAGAAGCGGGTTATAAATATCGTGTACCGCACAAACGTGTACATGATTTATTTATTAAAAAAATTGAATCTTATCGGGACCGTTTTGAGCTGGGTCATTCAATCGAAGCTGAACTGCATGAAGTGTTGTCGAAATGGCTGATTAACCATATCCAGCATGATGATGCAGATTATGTCGGTGCCGTAAAAGAAAATATGATGGGCATTATCAAAGAAAAAGAAAAGAAAAAAGGGAAAAATTGGTTTGCTCGTTTCTTTTCATAAGTGAGCCAAACGAGGGATAAAAACAATAAATTTTAATTATATTTAGCGCAGCAAATCATCAGTTTTGATGGTTTGCTTTTTGTTTTTGATTTTCATAAGCGAGCAAGGCAAAATAGCGCAAGACTTATTGAAGGAACGCATCATGCAAGACAATGCTCTGTCACGATGGTTATCGCCGCTGATGGCATTTTGTTTATCATTTATTATCATTGCCACACTTGCACCCTTGGTGGGAATTCAGGTTGAACGTCAGCTCGACTTTTGGTTACTTTGGTTAGTGACCATGGTGATCTTGGCTTTACCTGTGTGTTACTTAGAAATTGCCTTAGCCAAGCGTTCAAAAACCACGGCATTGAATGCTTTGTCGAGTTTGACGCGTGATGCCGATGCTTCTCAGACGTGGCGTCTTGTTGGATGGCTTGCTGTCGTCTTTATTCCTTTTTTAGCGGGCGGCATGTTGTCTAATGCTGCGCGATTATTAAATCAATATGCACTCGCGGATATGACATCGTCCGTGATCTTTATTGCTTTGGCTGTGGTTGCCATTGCGTTGTCTTTTGCCCCACGTCTGTTGGCCTTAGCGTTAACGGCGGTCGGTGTACTGATTTCCTTAGTGTTTGCAAACCTCTCTGGTACAGGAACCGCTGAGTGGCAAGTGACGCCGGTTGAATTTTCAGAATGGGGCAGTGCAACGGTATTGGCTTTAGTGGCAAGCGGTTTAGGACTCGGCCTGTACTGGCAGAACAGTTTGGCACAAGTTCAACAGCAAGATGCTGCAACCAAGACTGTTTTACCGATTTGGATTGCACAAATTTTAGCTGTGGTTGCTTTTGCATTTTTTGCAGTCCAAGCGGCATTACCTGCGTATGCGATTGCCTTAACTGCGGTTGCAGCGGCAGCCGTGCTGTTACAGATGGCACGTGAGCAGTTGGCACAGCGCCAGTTAAATATTGTGATTCAGTGGCTCGTATTGCTAGCTGCAACGTTGGTGTGGTTAATTCCAGCCACTGGCCCGATTTTTAACATCTTATTGATGCTGTGGGGCTTAGTGATTTGTTTGATTTATGCCATTTTTGCTGGTTGGATTATGAAAATTAGCCATTTACGTAAGTCGATGAACTTTAGTAATGAAGCTTTTTATAATATTTGGCGCATTGCTGTACGTGTGGTATTACCCGTTTCTATCGTATTGGCAATTGTAGCCGTGCTTGGAAAACTGATTTAATGAGCATGCTTCAACAAGTCTGGGTTGCTTATGCAACAGCAGACCAGCAGTTTCATATTAGTGTGCCGTTTTCTGAGGGAATGACGGCACAAGATGCGATTCAACTGAGTGGTATAGGTTCGCAGGTTGAATTGCCTGAGCCTTTACAATTGGGCATCTTTGGTATCCGTTTGAAAGATCTTCAACAGGTTTTGCAAGTAGGGGATCGTGTTGAAATTTATCGTCCTTTGAGCATTAATCCTAAAGATATTAGAAGGATACGTGCACAAAATAACCCTGTGGGTCGCTTTGCAAAAGGCAATCGCTTAAAACAATCGAAATGATATGAAAAACCCCTCAGTTGAGGGGTTTCTTTTTTAGAATAAGGCTTTATAGTGGGGGCGCGTTTAGAATCGCTTCTTTCGATGCTGGTAAGCCCGGCTGAGATGCAGGAATGGTTTCTAAGCCTTCAATTTTTTGGACAATACCGTTTGGGTCGAAATAGACTTTCAGGTGTTGACCTTGTGCAGCAGGAATCTTGGCTTTTTTAGCATACGTTCCTGGGGTATAATTGTAGATGTAGTCCCAACGTAGCGGATTCATTGGATCTGAAACTGTCGGGCTGCCAAGCAAAAAGCGAACTTGTTGATGGCTCATGCCAACTTGTATTTTTGACGCTTGTGCTTGAGTTAATGGCGTACCTTGAGGAATATCAACTTTATAAACGCCCAAGGTCGAACAGCCTGCGAGCAGTGAAGTGACGAATAACGCCAACATGATTTTTTGCATTTTGCTACACTATCCCAAATTAATTATGATGCAATTGAGCCACGGATAGATCATACTGCATCTACACTTTGTTGCATATTCTAACTTTAAATTTGTTGAGAGACCTTTTTACATGCCAATTTCAAATCAAGATCTACGCAAAGCTGGACTTAAAGTTACACTTCCACGAATTAAAATATTAGAACTACTAGAAAATTCAAAGCAACACCATTTAAGTGCGGAAGATATTTATAAGACTTTACTTGAACAAGGTGAAGATGTCGGTTTAGCAACTGTTTACCGCGTGTTAACGCAGTTTGAAGCAGCGGGCATTATTCAGCGCCATCACTTTGAAAATAACCATTCTGTTTTCGAAATCATGCAAGACGATCACCATGATCATATCGTTTGTCAAAACTGCAACAAAGTGGTTGAATTTAGCAACGAAGTGATTGAGCATGAGCAGCACGAAGTTGCTGAAAAGCATGGCTTTACTTTAACAGGTCACTCACTCAACCTATATGGTTACTGTGATGCTGCTGAGTGCCAAGAAGCACTGCGTAAAAAGTAATAATTTAGATCTAAAAAAGGGCTTCATGAGAAGCCCTTTTTTATTGTTTAAAGAAATGCTTAAGCTTGTCCGTCAAACGTGATGTTTGCACTGGCATGCAATAGACGATCACCGCCTTCTTCAGATAACTTGATTTGTAAGCGTAAGTCGTTTGGAGAGTCGGCATGTTTCAGCGCATCTTTATAGGTAATCTGCTTAGCTTTGTACAAATCGAATAAGGCTTGGTCAAAGGTTTGCATACCGAGTTCACGAGAACGCTTCATCAGGTCTTTAATTTCGTGGATTTCACCTTTACGGATCAAATCGGAAATTAACGGTGAGTTAATCAAAATCTCAATCGCAGCGCGACGTGAATTACCATCAGGTGTTGGAATTAACTGCTGAGCAACCATTGCTTTAAGGTTTAAAGACAAGTCCATAAACAATTGGCTATGACGGTCTGCTTCAAAGAAGTGAATAATACGGTCGATGGCTTGGTTGGCGTTGTTGGCGTGCAGCGTTGCAAATACCAAGTGACCTGTTTCAGCAAAGGCAATCGCATAATCCATGGTTTCACGGGAACGAATCTCACCAATTAGTATCACATCGGGTGCCTGACGTAAGGTGTTTTTCAGTGCGATTTCAAAAGAGTCTGTATCAATGCCCACTTCACGCTGGGTAATGATACAGCCTGCATGCTCATGAATAAATTCAATTGGGTCTTCAATGGTAATGATATGGCCTTTCGAGTTTTGGTTACGGTAACCAATGATCGAAGCCAAAGAGGTCGATTTACCCGTACCTGTTGCACCCACAAAGATGATGATGCCACGCTTGGTCATGGCTAACTCTTTGAGCACAGGCGGGAGTTTTAACTCGTCCATGGTTGGAATTTGCGTCTCAATTCGACGCAAAACCATACCTGGCATATCACGCTGTTGAAAGGCACTGACACGAAAACGTGCCGTTTTATCCCGATTCATAATCGCGAAGTTGCACTCACGTGTGTCCGCAAATTCTTTACGCTGCTTTTCACTCATAATCGAGTTGAGCAGTTGCCCCGCGACATCACCCGTCAGCTTGCCCTTAGCCACAGGCACAATTTGACCGTTAATTTTCATGGAGGGTTCAACATCAGCGGTGATAAATAAATCTGACGCTTTTTGTTGAATCATATAATTGAGTAAGTCGTTAAAATCCATATCTATACCCCAAATCCGTTGTTTTCTTATAAGAAGGTTTCAGGTTGCTTGGCAGCTGTACGGGCAGTTTGTGGACTGATCACTCCTTTGGTGACCAAGTTTTTCAGACTTTGATCCAGTGTGGTCATACCGTAGTTTGCACCAGTCTGAATAGCAGAATACATCTGTGCCACTTTGTTTTCACGAATTAAGTTACGAATGGCAGGAATACCAATCATGATTTCATGTGCGGCAACACGGCCACCGCCATTTTTCTTGAGTAAGGTTTGAGAAATCACGGCTTGTAGCGATTCAGATAACATGGCACGAACCATGTCTTTTTCTTCAGCAGGGAATACGTCAATCACACGGTCGATGGTTTTTGCCGCAGAGGTGGTATGTAGTGTACCGAAGACCAAGTGACCCGTTTCAGCAGCAGTGAGCGCCAAACGAATGGTTTCAAGGTCACGCATCTCACCCACGAGGATAATATCGGGGTCTTCACGGAGTGCAGAACGCAGTGCTTCGTTAAAACCATGTGTATCACGGTGCACTTCACGTTGGTTGATCAAACATTTTTTTGACTGGTGTACAAATTCGATAGGGTCTTCAACTGTTAAGATGTGGTCATAGCGGTTATCGTTAATATAATCGATCATTGCAGCCAAAGTGGTAGATTTACCAGAACCAGTAGGTCCCGTCACTAAAACCAAACCACGTGGCAATTCACACAACTCTTTAAAGGTTTGTCCTAAACCTAAGTCTTCCATGGTCAGGACTTTAGAAGGAATGGTACGGAATACTGCACCTGCACCGCGGTTTTGGTTGAATGCGTTCACACGAAAACGAGCAATACTTGGAACTTCAAAGGAAAAGTCTGTTTCTAGTTTTTCTTCGAAATCACGACGTTGTTTGTCATTCATGATGTCATAGACCAGTTTATGCACTTCTTTGTGTTCTAAAGCTGGTAAATTGATACGACGAACTTCACCATCGACACGAATCATCGGTGGCATACCCGCAGATAAGTGTAAATCTGATGCCCCGTTCTTAGCCGAAAAGGCTAGTAATTCTGTGATATCCATTATTTCCCCGAGTTCATTTAAATGCTAATTATTTTGATAGAATAATAAGGCTTTCAATCAACTTAACCAACAGTTTGTTGAAAGGCAAAGCAAAAAAGATGACCGAAATGAGACCCTCGTCAATGAATATCTTGCAAAATTCACGTCAACACGTGTTATCCCAAATTCAACAGGCCTGCGAAATTTCAGGGCGTGACGTGGAGTCTGTAGAACTTTTGGCGGTTTCTAAAACACATCCCAGTGAAGTGTTACGAGACATGTACGCTTGTGGTCAACGCGCCTTTGGTGAGAACTACTTACAAGAGGCTTTGCAGAAGATAGAGGTGCTACAGGATTTAGAGATTGAATGGCATTTTATTGGGCATGTACAACGCAATAAAACCAAACATTTGGCTGAACAGTTTGCATGGGTGCATGGGGTTGATCGTTTAATTATTGCAGAGCGTTTATCGGCGCAGCGTCTGATAACACAACCACCATTAAATCTTTGTCTACAGGTCAATATCGATGCTCAAGACAGCAAAGATGGTTGTCAGCCTAATGAGGTTGCTGGGTTGGTAAAAAGTATCAGTCAGTTGCCTCACATCAAGCTGCGTGGTTTGATGGTGATTCCTGCACCGAACAATACTCAAGCCTTTAAGGCAGCGAAAGTGTTATTTGACCAAGTGAAAGAGCTGCATGTTCACCCTGAAGATTGGGATACCTTAAGCATGGGTATGTCAGGCGATATGGTCGATGCGATTGCAGCTGGGTCGACTATGGTTCGCGTTGGAACCGCCTTGTTCGGAGCGAGAGATTATTCACAGCATTAAGTCTAAATAGGGCTTCTTGTGCTTAAAGGCCGCGAGAAGTGCTTAACTTACAATTATATAAAACTAATAGGCTGCTGAAAAAATAGGCTTAATTTAAACTCATGAATTGAACCGTCTATAGATTAGACAGATGAACCATGAAAAATGATTGCTGACAACGATAAAAATTGCATTTAGGATGAAGCCAAAATGAAAAAACTCTATTTATTTATCTCCCTGCTTTTGAGCTTATTTGTAGCAGCTTGTAGTAGTACAAATACCAAAATGAGTGAGATGAGTGCGGAAGCTACAGTTCAGAATGCTCAGGTCGCTAAAAGTGAAAAATTAGGCACCAAGTGGGGCGATGAGATCAGTTCAAACGTCACCGAAGTCAATTTAAAACGTTTATCCAGTAGCCCAATTGCTGAATCACAAGTTCGCTATGCCAGCAAAAAATACGTGGGGAAAGCCGTGAACAGCCTGTCATTGGCCGCTGGAAAAATCAGTTTTTCGATTGTAGATGATGCACAGCGTCCACTGCCTTTATTTCGAGATGGTCAGCAGTATTATTTATCTGGTAAAGATGGACAAAGTTATCAGCTCAAATACCAGAACCATAGCAATAGCACGTTTGAAGTGGTTGCCAGTGTGGATGGTTTAGATGTTATTGATGGGCGTGCAGCATCACGCAGCAATTCAGGTTATGTGCTTCGTCCACAGGGAGAGTTGATTATCGAAGGCTTCCGTAAGAGTGACTCTGCGGTGGCATCCTTTACCTTTAGTCGACCTGAAGATGCCTATGCTGCAAACTCAGATCATGGTTCCATCCAAAATACAGGTGTGATTGGTACCGTGATCTATCCGCTACAGTCTATGGCGGCTACAGACAAAGCCGCAGATGCATCTAAATATGCACCTCCACCAAAAGCATTCCCAGCGGATTAAAGCATTCGTTTGGATCTCACAGGGAGCATTTACATCAAGTAGGATGCTCCCTTTATTTCTAACCGAGAGATGGTGTCTTAAAACAAATCAAACTTTGACTTTCAAAAATGTGAAATTATCCGACCACCTCAATGGTACTGGCACCTGCGCCCAAAGCTTTGACTTGGATTTGCACAGGAATACGCTCATGCATTTCTTGGATGTGTGAAATCAGCACCACCTTACGTCCTTGATTTTGCAGTTGATCGAGAGCATTCATGACCATGTGCAGGGACGATGCATCCAAAGTCCCAAAGCCTTCATCAATAAATAGAGATTCGATTTTCATTGAGCCTGAGGCCATATTGGCAATGGCAAGAGATAGGGCAAGGGCAGTCAGGAAAGACTCGCCCCCAGAAAGTGATGCAACGGAGCGGATCTCTCCATCCATATCATGATCAATAATAGCCAGACTCAGCGAATGCTCTAAACGCTTTAAGGTATAACGCTGTGAGAGTTGGTTGAGCTGTTGGTTGGCATGTTCCAGTAAAATATCGAGATTATATTGCTGCGCATAATCACGGAATTTTTTGCCAGTGGCATCTCCCATGAGGCCTGAAATTTTCCCCCAACGGTGTTCTTCCTGTTGTATGGCTTGAATCTGATCTGCAAATTGCTTTTGTTTTGCGACATTTTGCTGATGCAATTCGATCTGAACTTTATATTGATCTCGTTGTTCAGCTAAAGTTTGCATATTTTCAACAAGTGTAGTGAGCTTAGAAATTAATATTTCAAATGCAATTTCAGGTTGATGCTCAATGTGTTGTTTGAGTTGTTCCTGAACGGTTCTAATTCCTGCTTGTAGATCTGCATAAGTACGTTCAACTTTTAAAATATCTTGTTTTAATTGCTGTTCTTGCTCGTGAGAAATCGTACTTAGTTGTTCTAACATTGCATACGTAAAATCAGTATTTTGGTTTAACCAGTGCTGAATATGGGTAGTCGCTTGCTCAGCTTGTTTTTGCAGTTGTGAGTTATGAGCAAGACATTCTTTTAGTATATTGTTTGTAATTTCAAAGTCTTGTCGGATTTGATCAAAACTTTGACGTGCATTTTTAAATTGCTTTTGTAAATATTGTTGGTTTTTATCAAAATTGGTTAACCATTCATGTGGCTTTTCAACGGTATTTTGCGTTATTTCAAAAATAACTTGGATTGCAATATCGCTATTTTTTGTGCCTTCAATGGTTAAATTTTCAATATGCTTTGCAGCTGAATGAATCTTTTCCTCACCGAATTTAATTTGCTGTACACATTGTTGATGTTGTTGAGTGGTTTGATCGAGTTGTTTGTTCAGATCATTTCGCTGTTTTAATGTGAGCTGACGTTGTTGCAAGCAGCTTGAAACGTGTTCTGCGGAATTTAATGTAGATTGCATCCACATTTGTTTTTCTGTGTCATTCAACAAACTTACGATATGCTGAATATTTGATTCGGCTTGTTGAACATTTGATAAATGCTGTGTTGTTTGTTGAATCGATTGTACAAGTTCATGACGTAGCTTTTGAGCATTTCCAAGTGAAGCTAAACTGTCTTCAAGCTGTTTTTGAGTTCGTTGAATATTCTCTTTTTGAGTCTGAATGATCTGAGTAAACACATCATGATTTTTTGAAAAATCAAAAGTGATATGAAGCGTTATAAGTTGATGTTCAAGCTCAGACTGGAGCTGTAGTCTTTGAGCTGTGAGAGTAGCCAGTTGTTTTGCATTTGCATCTATCAATACTGTTTGCTGAGTGAGTGTTGTTTGTAACTTTTGCCAAGTTTCAAATGCCACTTTTTCAAACTCAAGTGCTTGATGCTCTTGCTGTTCTTGTAGTTTCAATAACTCATCAGAAAAAGTTTCTTTTTCAGCATATGGGTGATGTGTACTGCCACAAACTAAACAAGGTTCACCATCGACCAAATCAGCTCTCAGTTTTTCAATATTTTTAGTATTCAGTAAACGTTGTTGTTGCAAGATTTTTTGCAGTCGTTCACGTGCGTTTTTTTGTTCTTGGTAATTAGATTCGGCAGTTTTTAATTCAGTTTGAGTTTGTATAATTTGCTGATTTAGCGTATTTCCCCAGCTTGTTAATTTGTGGTGTTCAGCATCAATCTGTTGAAAGTTGTGCCATTGATGTTGAATCACATTGAATTGATTTAATTTTTGTACAAGCTGATCACGCTCGATGCCCAAGGTTTTGATTTTTTGATTAAGTGGATCATCTTGACCGAATTGTATGGTTATGTCCTCAAGCTGTTTCTGTTTTGCCAAAAGTTGCTGATTGGCATGTTGCACATCACCATAATTTTTTTCAAATAGAGCGTAACTTTGAATAAAGCGTTGAATTTGGGAGATGTGTGCTGAAAGGGAATCATCCAAAGAACCAAAATGATTGGATGTTTCTAACTGCGCCGTATGTTGAGAAATACTGAGTTGTAATTGTTTAAGCTGATTTTGAACTAATTGTTCCTGATCAAGATGGGGAATCTGTTGATTCTCTAACTCTTTTATATCACTTTGAGCTTTACGAAGTTGCTCACCCAATAGACGGCGGTCTGCAATACGATCACGCACCAATTTAATTTTGTCTTGATGCTGAGTCTCAAATAATTGTAGTTGATTGTGCTCAGTATCTATTTTTTCAAAGGCAAGTTTTTCAGTATTGTATTTCTGTTCAACGGTATTGAAATCTTGCTGTGCTTTGAGCAATTGAGGTTGTAATTTGCCAAGATCAGTATTGAAATTCTTATGTTGAATGACATATGGGTGAATAGAAGCAAAGCGCTCAAGTTGGTGTAATTGTGCTTTTTGCGGAGCGAGTGCCTCAATATGTTGTTGTTGAAGTTTCAATTGTTGCTGACGACCTTGAATATCAGCTTCTAGTTTTTGTTTTTGCTCAAACCATTGTTGTTGTTTTTCCAGTTGCGACTTTTGAGCTTCAAGCTGTTTATAATCCCTGTCACACTGCTGAAACTCAGTCGATAATGCAGTGACTTGTTCATCGGTTAACAGTTCAATATGACCCAGTACATTTTCCAGTTCTTTGCGCTGCGTGGCGACGGATTTGGTTTTCTCATAAGCCAGTTGACCAATTTTCCCAAAAATAGCGGAATTGGTCAGATATTCCAGCAACTCACCGCGTTCATTGTCCCGTGCTTTTAAAAAAACGGTGACCTCAGATTGGGCCAATAAAACGGCACGAGTAAATTGTTCAAAACTGAGCTGTGTGATGCGTTTGATATTTTCATCGACGGCTTTGGCTTTATCCGCAACGACGACACCATCGGTGACACATTTTAAAGAACGCTGCACACTTTGCAGTTTGCCGTCTGCTTTTTCCCGCGAACGTTTTAATTCCCAACGTGCGATATAGCGTTTTTGGTCTTGTGCAATAAAGCAAAGCTCAGCATAACCATGTGCAGTGCCACGACGCAGTACGGTCAATGGAGAGTTGGTGAGCAGCTCTGAACCATCGACATCTTGTAGTTTGCCATCACTGTCTTTTAACCGTGGAATACGGTTAAACAGGGCCAAACACATAGCATCTAAAATGGTGGATTTACCTGCGCCTGTTTTCCCTACAATGGCAATCAGACCTGCACTGGCTAAGGGATCACTTTCAAAATCAATCAAATGTTCCCCAGAAAGTGAAGCAAGGTTTTTAATTCGAATCGATAAAATATTCATACTAAACCTTTAAGCCTCTTGTTCATCTGCAAGGGATTGTTCTGCTTCACGCATTAAGCTCATAAAATCGTTTAACACTTCTGCATCATTGTGATAACCCTGTTTTTCCCAAATTTGCTGAAACAGTTTTTCTGGTGTTGGCGGTTCTAAACTTACTTTAGCGGGTGCATTGGGGTCTTGCTCAGTCGCTAAATATTGGCGCGAAATACGGACTAAACGATAACGGTCTTTGGGGAGAGCCTCTTCGAACTGTTGTCTTAAATTGGGCTGCGGTGGAACAGCAGTATGGTATTCAATATCGACATATTCACGTTGATCAATCTCTGGGATAGCGCCTTGAGGCAATGCTTGCAGTTTTTCCAGTATTTCATTGAGTTCACCCCGTATCTTATGCAGTTGAATACTTCGTGGTATTGCTAAAACATTCAACTGAAAACGCGAGACATCATTTCGTGTGGGATCAAGTGTCACTTCAACAACTTGATGTTTATAGTTAATTTCACTAAAGGATAGTGGAATAGGGGAGCCACTATAGCGGATATGCTCTTCACCAACTTTTTGCGGTTTATGCAAATGTCCGAGTGCCACATAGTCAATGATTTCATCAAATAATGTCGTTGAGAGTGCTTCTTCATTGCCAATCACAATAGGACGCTCAGAGTCAGAGGTTTCGCCGCCTTGCATATGTGCATGAGACATTAAAATCAGGGCTTGATCTGCTGTTTTTCGAGCTTTGGCCTCGGCAATCAGTTGTTGATGCAAATAGGCAATCGCGTTTTGGCTATTGGTGGTGTGTTCATTAAAGCCTGTAATTTCAGCAGGACGTAAAAAGGGCAGGCTCAGACACCATGCCACAGTATTTTGTTGCTCATCTAAAATTGGCACCAATAAGTGCTCAAGATCGATCTGCTGTTGGCTATTTTTATGAATCACTCCCACCGCTTTGGCATTGTATTTGGCCAGTAACGGTTCAACCTGTTCAATGCGATAGCCTGAGTCGTGGTTGCCTGCAATCATCAGGGTTTGCATATGCGGTGCACGTGCATGCGCATCTGCTAAGAACTGATAGAGTTGCTTTTGTGCGGACGATGCAGGGTTGATGACATCGAAAATGTCTCCTGCAATCAAAAGCGCATTTGGCTGTCTTGCACTGATTTGTTCCAGTAACCATGCTAAAAACTGTTCATGTTCATACTGACGGGAATGGTTATAAAAAAACTGTCCCAAATGCCAATCAGATGTATGAAAAAAACGAACAGCCATAGATACCCCAAGCTCAAAGCGCAATAGAGCTATAAGCTAACATAAATCAAAATTATGCGATGGATAATTGTCGCTACGACGACAATCTTTGACCTGATAGTTGAGTGCCTATTTTTAAGTTGAATTGCACAGAAAAACTATTGAGCGATTATGTGAAAAAGAATGTGATGGGTTTATTTGATTAACACCATAGTAAAAAGATAAATTTTGATTAAAAAATGTTCTTTTAATGGGGTATTATGTAATTCTGTGAAATTGTATATCGTGTCGAAGTCGTAAATGAAATGTGAACATCGATCACGGATTCAATTTTGAGACTTTATAAGAATGATTTATGCAGAATGTCTAAAAAATAAGTTATGCCTTGAATAGGACAGGGTATAAGGAGAACATAACTATGTCTGATTCTATTTTCAGTTCGCCCCGTATTGTGAATGATCTGGTATATAAGACGCTGATTGAATCAACACTTGCTATTCCTTGGAGTATTGATTGGGGTACCAAAAAGTTTAGTTATATTGGCCCACAAATTGAAAAAGTGCTGGGTTGGAAGCAAGACTCGTGGAGAACAGTCGAAGATTGGGCGATGCGAATGCATGAAAAAGATCGTGCATGGGTGGTTGATTTTTGTGTGGCGCAGTCGATTTCTGGGGTTGATCATGAGGCGGATTATCGCGCACTGACCATAAATGGAGAATATATTTGGATTCGCGATGTGGTGCATGTAGTGCGCAAACCCAATGGGGAAGTCGATAGTTTGGTTGGATTTATGTTCGATATTTCGGAGCGTAAAAAACAGGAACAAGAGTTAGAAATACTGAAAAAACAACTGGAAGAATATTCGTATCAAGACGGTCTGACGGAGATTGCCAACCGTCGCTTCTTTGAAGATAGCTACCAACGTGAGTGGCTCAATGCCCAGCGTGAACAGCAACCTTTGACCCTCATCTTATTGGATATCGATTATTTTAAACAATACAACGATCATAATGGTCATCTTCTCGGTGATGCTTGTCTGAAACAGATTGCACAAATACTGAAAAAAAGTGTCTCACGACCACGTGATTTGGTCGCACGTTTTGGCGGGGAAGAGTTTATTTTGATATTGCCTGATACAACACAAGCGTCTGCAATTGAAGTGGTGGAGCGTATTTTACAGAGTATCCGTACCGCTGATATTTGCCATAGTACATCACCATTGGATCAGCGTTTATCGGTCAGTTTAGGGGTGAAGACCATTATCCCAACGCAAAAAAATGACAAAATGGCCTTTTTAAAAGAGGTCGATCAGAATCTGTATTTGGCCAAAGAGCGGGGACGTAATGGTTATGTCATTCAGGATGCAGAAGACGTCCAGCACTTAAACTCATATTAACTTTTAAGGGCTTCTTGATCTATTGAGGTGAGGGAGCACTGAAAAATCAGTCCTCAAAAAAATAAAGACCGACGATTCGAGTGATGATGAAATCGTCGGTCAAAGAAAACTGCTTCACGCTTAAATGTCGGCTGCTGACAACATTTAAATTTGGAGCCAATCTTATTGCTCTAGGAAAGGTCACCGTACGTATTGTGGATGCCGGTACAATGTTGACGGTTGCTGCGACCTTGTACCCTATTTAACGCACATCAACTTCGATTGGTTGACATGAAAATGAAAAAAAACTGAATTTTTTTTATAATGATTTTTTGGCTGGGTTTAAAGTAGCGCTATGATTTCGCTAACACGATATTTTCTCTGGTTTTTTTTCATATGTTTTGTCTTTAGTTGTGTCTGTGGTGTACTCGCTGCTCTACTTCCGACAGGGATGGGAGCGGTATTAACGGCTGTACCTTATTTGGTGGCCATGATTTGGGTTTTACTTAAATTTATTAAGCAACAACGCCGTGCGCCAACCCAAGTAGAACGGAAAAAATTCACTTTAGGTTTTAGTTTGATTTTTTGGAGCTATAACTTTGCCTTTCTCATGTTAGGTTTATTTATCTTTGCGCAGGGAGATGCTGAAGTTTGGCAAAACTTTATGCTCTACGTCCAACAACCGCAATTTATCAGTATGGTGGTGATTCTGATTTTATTGATCGCGATTCCGCTGTATGTGCTGACGTACTGGTTTTATGGCAAACAAGCAGAGCGTATGGCAGCAAAAATAATCGATTAATCGTAAAGCTTTCTTCTAAATGCTATAGTTTGAGCAAAAGCATCATTTGAGATCACGCTATGCAAAAAGAACGTGTATTGGTGACAGGAGCAAGTGGTTTTATTGGTTCAAACTTGCTCGATTATTTATTAGAAAAAGATTATGAAGTGATCGGCTTAAGTCGACAGAAAAATTTGCCTAAAATTCACCCACATTTAACTTGGATTCGAGCTTTAGAAGAACTCAAGCATGATCGCATTGATTATGTGGTGAATTTGGCTGGGGAAAGTATTGCTCAGGGGCGTTGGACAGATGCCCGCAAACAAAAGCTGATCGCCAGTCGCGTTGAAATGACGACGATGCTCTATCAATATCTCGCTAAAAGAAAGATTAAACCGAAATGTATTATTTCAGGTTCAGCGGTGGGCTATTATGGTATCGATCCGACTGAACAATGGACAGAGTGTTGTAATGAGCAGTCAGCGCCGCAGTCTATTTTTATGTCAGAGTTGTGTCAAAAATGGGAACAATCTGCACGGCAAGACACATCGCAAAATACCAAAATTATTCGTTTAGGTGTGGTCTTTGGACGTGGGGCTGGCATTTTGCCGCAAATGTTGTTTCCGATCAAAATGAACTTATGTGGACGTATTGGTTTGGGGCGGCAACCTGTGGTGTGGGTGCATATTCAAGATGTACTGCGAGCGATTGAGTTTCTAATGTTGCATGAAACCACTGCACAAGTCTTTAATGTCGTCAGTCCAGAAAAAGTTACCCAGTCAGCGTTTGCACAAACTGCAGCGCAAATTCTAAAACGTAGACCTGTACTTTCTTTACCCGCTTTTGTGTTGAAATTACTTTTAGGCGAGCAGTCTCAACTGGTGTTGAATGGTCAATTTGTTCGCCCCGAAGCATTGAAAGCACAGGGATTTGAGTTTAAGTATCCGACTTTAAAAGAAGGATTGATCCACATTATTCAACCGCAAAATTTACCCAAGTAGCGTTTGATCAAGCAAAGCTTACCAAACGCTCAGGGCTATAGGTACTGGCGTCAACCGTTAAGTTTTGGCCTAACATCAATTCGCGTAGCAGTCGTGCAGATGCAGGCCCCATACATAGACCATTTCTATAGTGACCGAAATTTGCCCAGAGATTGGCTATTTCAGGGAAGGGGCCGATATAAGGGACGCCCGTTGGCGAACTTGGGCGTAGACCTGCCCAATGTTTCACAATTGGGAAATCGGCCAGCTCAGGTACCATATCCAAACAGGCTTTATAAATATTTTGCTGGGTTTGTAGTGAAGGGCGTTGGTCAAAACCGACATCCGCCATGCTTGAACCACAAACGATATGACCGTCCAAACGTGGAATCAGATACATAACCTGATTCATACACATGGTTGGTAGCCAGTTTTCCGGGGTTTTAAACAGTAACATTTGCCCTTGTACGGGGTTCACTGGAATGCTGCACTGGAGTTGTTCGGACCAATGCTGTGACCATGCGCCTGTTGCAATCACCACATGATCCGCTGAATAGCTCTGACCATCAGCAGTTTTTATCCCTTGAATTTGCTGATTGAGCATGTCAAAGGTATGTACCCACGCTTGCTCATGAAAGGTGACTTGTGGCTGCCGTTTGAGATATTCCACAATCGACTTGAGCAGTCGCGGATTGCGGACGTTGGCCAATTGCGGAAAATGGATGGCTTGTTTAAAGCGTGAGGAAATGCGTGGATTGACCTGTTCTAGTTGCTCGCGTTGTAAAAGTTCACAATGCTGCATCGGTTCTTGATGTTGATCTTTATAATTTAGGCCAATGTCAAAATCAGTTTCATCAAAAATCAGCATACCTGTTTCGTGGATTTCAAAATCTATCCCCGAAACCGGACTAATTTTTTGATTCCATGCTTGATACATGCACTTGCCATATTTGGCGAGGTCATTGACACTTTGTGGATAGCGCCATGGGTACATCGGGGAGAGAATCCCTCCACCTGCCCATGAAGCCGCTTGCCCCGCTTGTTGTTGATCAAAAATTTCAACAGAACAACCGTGTTCAATCAGCTCAAGCGCTGTCAGTAAACCACTGATTCCCGCGCCAATGATGGCAATATGCATTGCAACTCAATCCTTCTAAACGCGCTGTTATTTCATATCTTTTAGTTTTAGTGCAGCTTCTTCTGCAAAATAGGTCCAGATGCCATCTGCACCCGCGCGGCGGCAGCTCATCAGTGATTCAATAATCACGTTGTCCGATAACCAGCCGTTTTGGATGGCCGCTGCGAGCATGGCATATTCGCCACTGACTTGGTAAACGAAAGTAGGCACGCCAAAGTTGTCTTTGACTTCACGGACAATGTCCAAATACGGCATACCCGGTTTCACAATCACCATGTCAGCCCCTTCTTGAATATCAAGGGCAATTTCATGTAATGCTTCTGCGCGGTTGCCTACATCCATTTGATAGTTGTATTTGTTGCCACCTTTAAGATTGCTGGATGAACCGACCGCATCACGGAAAGGGCCATAGAAGCTCGACGCGTATTTTGCTGAATAGGCCATGATTGAGGTGTAGATATGACCATTGGCTTCAAAGGCTTGACGAATCGCACCGATACGACCATCCATCATGTCACTTGGCGCAAAGACATCTGCTCCAGCTTCAGCGTGGCTTAAGCCTTGTTTGATCAGTGCTTCAACGGTTTCATCATTGAGTACATAACCTGTGTCATCTATGATGCCGTCTTGACCATGCGTGGTATACGGGTCAAGTGCGCCATCGGTAATCAGCACCATTTCAGGTAATTCTTTTTTGAGCAGACGTAGCGTGTTTTGAACCACACCATCTTCACGCCATGCTGCTTCGGCACTTAAGCTTTTATCTTCTTGGGGAGTAACTGGAAATAGCGCCAGTTTCGATACGCCAAGTTCAAGTAAACGTTCTGCTTTTTTTAAGAGTAAGTCCGCAGATAGACGCTGCACATTCGGCATACTGGGAATGTCTTGCGTTTGGTTCTGTCCCGGCAGTACAAATACCGGATAGATAAGATGATCTGTCGTTAAATGGGTCTCGCGAACCATAGAGCGCAGATGTTCATTTTTACGAATACGGCGCATGCGAGTAGCGGGGAAGGCGGGACGATTGAACGTATAGGTCATACAAATCTCGATAATCGGTATTAAACTAGGTCAGTATTGTAGACCTATCTTATGGCTTTGGGCACATATTGACGGGTTTTTATTGTTTTAAGAGTGAAGCAGATTGTTATGAGTAGTGGTGAAAAAAGCTGGACGGGCAGCATACACTTAGGAGCAAAAGTGGATATTGATGTGGTTTTTGAGCAGTTGGTTAAGGCTTTTAATGCGTCGCCATTTTTTAAGCACAACACCATGACCATGCGAGTCGTTGACGGGCAAATTGAAGCCTATATCGATATGCAAGATTACTTAATTGGCAATGTTGCGTTCCAAATTTTACATGGGGGCGTGGCTGCAACGGTTTTAGACAGTATTGGTGGCATTGTAGCGATGGGAGAACTGTATAAAAAAGCGGAACCTGACACGATTGCGGACACCATTAAAAAAGTATCCCGTTTAGCTACAGTCGATATGCGGGTCGATTATCTCGCGCCGGGACGTGGAAAATACTTTATTGCCCGTGCTGAAACCCTAAGATTAGGGCGTAAAGGCTGCACGATGCGCATGACCATGGTCAATGATGAAGGCAAATCGATTGCAACAGCGATTGCTTCTTATGCTTATTAGTTTTAAGTTAATTAAGTAGTTAATATTCAAGTGAAATTTACAGCATCTAATAGGAAGTTGGATGCTGAAAACTAAAATAGACTGAGCAGTTACAATTTATTTTCTCAAAATGTGATTATTTGCTCTTAGAATGCATCAAATTTTATTGTGACTTTCTCATCGACACCAATGCAGACAATACTTGTCTGATGTCCCTTTCGTAGGGATGATGCCGGCTGACCAAGTCTGTTAGATTTAGGAAAAATCAATGACAGATGCCTCAAATACACTGCCAGATACTGATCCAGTCGATCAAATCAATGATCAAGCACTGAAAGCCAAACGTAAGAAAAGCTTAGGTTTTGTGGCTGTGATCCTGATCATTACTGCCATTTTATTCTTGATTTGGAAACTGTTCTTTAATCATTCGGTTTCAACTGATAATGCCTATGTGGGTGCGGAAACGGCCTCGATTACTTCTATGGTGACTGGCCAAGTTGAAAAAGTGTTGGTCAGTGACACGCAAACTGTAAAGCAAGGTGATGTGCTGGTTTTGGTCGATCATCGTGATGCTGAAATTGCTGTAGCCCAAGCTCAGGCCGAATTACTTAAAGCACAGCGCCAGTATAAACAAAGTGCGGCCAACAGCAGCTCTTTAAACTCGCAAGTCTTTGTTAGCGATGATGCTATTCACAGTGCTGAAGCGCAAGTGGCTAAAGCCAAAGCGGAGTTAGATAAAGCGCAAGATGACTTGAACCGTCGTCAGCAGTTGAGTGCGACAGGCGCGATTTCTAAAGAAGAATTAAGCACGGCACAAGCTGCTTTAAATAATGCACAAGCGGGCTATAACTTGGCGCAAGCGGGTTGGGCGCAGGCTAAATCCAGTCAGAAAGCTGCGCAAAGCAATTTGGCTGCAAATGAAGCTTTAATTCAAGGCAGCAATGAAAATTCGACTCCCGATGTTTTGGTTGCTCAAGCAAAACTGAAACAAGCTTTACTTGATTTAGAACGTACTGAAATTAAAGCACCATTTGATGGGGTGGTGACGAGCCGAAAAATTCAAGTTGGACAGCGTGTGGCGCCGGGTTCGGTGCTCATGGTGGTGGTGCCAATTTCACAGATATATGTCGATGCGAACTTTAAAGAAAGCCAGCTTGAAAATGTACGCCCAGGTCAAAAAGCGGTTTTAACCTCAGACCTCTATGGCGACTCGGTTGAGTTCCATGGCACGGTCTTGGGCTTTTCCGGTGGAACAGGTTCAGCCTTCGCGCTGATTCCTGCACAAAATGCCACAGGCAACTGGATTAAAGTGGTACAGCGTTTGCCTGTACGTATTCAACTCGACCCGAAAGAGTTGGCTGAACATCCTTTACGTGTCGGCTTATCTATGGAAGCTCAAATCGATTTGAAATCGAAGTAGTTACGCATGAATAGCTACGTTCCTTATGGTGACTTAAAGGGTGGTCGCCTTATGCTGGCGGCCTTCGTCCTCGCTTTGGCTAACTTTATGGTCGTGCTGGACATGACCATTGCCAATGTTTCTGTGCCTCATATTACAGGGAGCCTTGCCGTATCGAGTTCGCAAGGAACATGGGTGATTACCTCTTATGCCGTGGCTGAAGCGATTTGTGTCCCTTTAACAGGCTGGCTCGCAGGTCGTTTTGGTGGCGTGAGGGTTTTTACCTTAAGTCTGATTGGCTTCACCATATTTTCGGTATTTTGTGGTTTATCGACCAGTTTAGAAATGCTGGTTTTCTGCCGAATTGGCCAAGGTTTATTTGGTGGCCCGATCATGCCGCTCAGTCAGATGTTACTGATGCGGATTTTTCCTCCAGAAAAGCAATCCCAAGCCATGGGCATGTGGGCAATGACGACGGTGGTTGGCCCGATTCTTGGTCCGATTTTAGGGGGAACCATCAGTGACAACATGTCTTGGCACTGGATTTTCTTTATTAATATTCCCGTCGGTATAGCGTGTGCTTTTGCTGCGATGCGTCTACTTAAACCTGCGGAAACAGCAACGGCCAAACTCAAAATTGATCGCGGTGGATTGATCCTCCTGATTTTATGGATTGGGGCATTACAGCTCATGCTCGATTTGGGGCATGAACGTGATTGGTTTAATAGCCCTGCGATCGTGATACTGGCTTTAACGGCTGTGATTGGCTTGGTGATTTTTACCATTTGGGAGCTGACCGAACGGCATCCAGTGGTGAATATCCAAATCTTTAGATACCGTAGTTTCACGATTTCTGTCTTGGCACTGGCCTTTGGCTTTGGCGCATTTTTCGGCAGTATTGTACTGATTCCGCAGTGGTTACAGATCAATTTGGGCTATACCGCAACTTGGGCTGGTTATTTAACCGCAACCATGGGTTTTGGTAGTTTAGCCATGTCACCCATTGTGGCGAAATTGGCAACCAAATATGACCAACGTGCACTGGCCAGTTTTGGTTTGAGCATCTTGGGCGGGGTGACCTTGATGCGCTCGTTCTGGACCACAGATGCAGACTTTTTTGCATTGGCATTGCCGCAAATCTTGCAAGGCTTTGCTGTACCATTTTTCTTTATCCCATTATCAAATATGGCACTGTCATCGGTATTGCCGCATGAAATGGCATCTGCCGCAGGTTTAATGAACTTCTTAAGAACCATGGCAGGTGCGATAGGTGCCTCTATTGCTGTCACTATTTGGGACGACCATACCAAAGTTGCACGTAGCGAAATGGTCGGTAGTTTGCATACAGATCAAACTCAGTCGGTGTTGATGCAGCAGGGAATGAGCGCGGAAGGTGCATTAGGTTATATTTCTAGTTTGGTGGATAAAGAAGCGTTGACTCTATCGGCAAACTATATTTTCCTAATCTTGGCCTTGGTGTTCCTATTTGCAGCATCTATTATTTGGCTCTGTCCTAAACCTAAAATAGGGGCAGGCGGTGGCGGGCATGCGCATTAAGGTAATAAAAAACCGCTTTCTTGAAGCGGTTTTTTATTATGCATGTTATGCAGTTTTATGATGTTTTTGTTATCTCAAAACAATAGCGTTAAATAATCAAAGTTCTGACTTTGCACGCTTTAAGGCAGATTGCCATTGTTGCAAATGAAACTCACGTTGATCTGGACTCATTTTCGGTTCAAAAGCACGTTCAAGCTGCCAAGACTGTGCAATTTCATCCAAACTTGAAAATACGCCAGACCTTAAGCCTGCCATAGCAGCCGCGCCCCATGCGGTCGACTCCTGCATCTTAGGGCGTAGTACAGGCACATTTAAAATATCGGCTTGAAACTGCATGAGCATGTCATTTTGACTGGCGCCACCATCGACACGGAGCTCTTTCAGCGGCTGCTGGATATCGGCTTGCATGGCGGTCAGTACATCCGAGACTTGAAAGGCAATGGATTCTAAGGCTGCACGAGCAATATGGGCCTTATTGGTGCCGCGTGACATTCCACATAAGAGGGCACGCGCTTCACTGTCCCAATGTGGCGCACCAAGTCCAGTAAATGCAGGAACAAGCATAACGCCATCGGTATCTTTAACTGTACAAGCTAATTTTTCAACATCGCTACTTTTTTGAATAATGCCTAAATTATCCCGTAGCCACTGAACAATCGCACCTGCCATAAATACACTGCCTTCTAGGGCATAAGTGGTTTGATTTTGCGTTTTCCAACCCAGTGTCGAAAGCAGTTTGTTGTTACTGTATTGAACGGTCTCGCCTGTATTGAACAGCATAAAACAACCTGTGCCATACGTGTTTTTTGCAGTCCCAATGTCAAAACAGGACTGTCCAAACAGTGCAGACTGCTGGTCGCCTAATATGCCTGTGATCGGAATATTGGCACCGAGCAAGCCTGCCGCGGTATCTGCGACGTAGGTATCTGAGTTGATGATTTTCGGTAGTAATGCAGACGGAATATTAAATAAATCTAATAGCTCTTCATCCCACTGCTGGGTACTTAAGTTCATGAGCATGGTGCGAGAGGCATTGCTGACTTCCATGACATGTTGAGCACCTTGGGTAAGATTCCAAATCAGCCAACTATCAATCGTGCCAAAGGCCACATGCCCCTGTTCAGCCAGTCTGCGTAGACCATTGACATGCTCAAGTAACCAGACCAATTTTCCTGCACTAAAGTAAGGGTCAATTCGGAGTCCAGTTTTGGATTGAATCTTATCTTTTAAGTTTTGCTGTAGGAGCTGATTGCACCATTCAAATGCGCGACGGTCTTGCCAGATAATGGCTGGTGCAAGCGGCTGTCCTGTGCGCTTATCCCATACGACAGTCGTTTCTCTTTGGTTAGTAAGGCCTATGGCTTTAATGTCTTTGGCTAAAATACGAGCAGAGGCCAGAGCCTGCTGTACAACAGCAATTTGTGAGCTCCAAATCTCTTGGGCATCTTGTTCTACCCAGCCTGATTGAGGGGTATGTATACGTGTTTCGCGTTGCGCCGTTGCCTGAACTTGACCTTGTTCATTGAAAATAATGGCACGACTCGAAGTGGTTCCTTGGTCGAGTGCAAGTAAGTAGCTCATAAATTATTTTATTGTTGGACTTGAAAACCAAAATATTAGCGCAATTATATAATTAAGCGCATCAATATGTGTGTTTGTTTAGAAAATAGATCGTATTTTCTAGCAACTATGCTATGATTACCGCTACTTTGGGGGTGTTTCTGGCTTCGACGCTGGTGATGAAACTCATAGATGCATGTCGAGAGCGCATTTTCTCTCGTAAATCAAATTTGCATTTTTTAGTCGCAAACGACGAATCATACGCTCTAGCTGCCTAAGGGCAGCTTGTCCGCCTCTCCGAATACTTGTGGTTAGAGAGTCCGACTGAAGCGCACGCACACAAGTCCGTATAAAACCAAGCCTCGGGGTTTTGTACTAAATTAAGAGGATCGCGATTTGTACCCTGTTCGTCGGGTCACAAAGAGTTAAAACAGTAGACGATATCTAAGCATGTAGTATTCTCGAGCGTAGTGCTGGCGGACGCGGGTTCAACTCCCGCCACCTCCACCAAAATTCCCCAAATAAAACAAGCGCCTTAATAGGCGCTTGTTTTTTTTGACAGGTTTTTGACAGGTTTAGTCTGTCTTGAGCTTTCCCATCTCTATTTTGTTCTTATCCCCATGCATCCACTTCGCATAGCGCTTCATCATCATCTGTAAGCTATGGCCCATCTGATTAGATACAAAAACGGGGTTTAAGCCATCCATAAGCATCATAGTCGCATAGGTGTGCCGAGCGTTGTAAGCAGGGCGGTGACGAATACCGCATGCTTTTAGTGCCGCTACCAACCTATTACGTGGTGGTTTCTCATTAAAAAAAGGTTCACCAGTTTCAGGGCAGAGCATCAAATATTTACTCTGAATATTTCTATCCTTTTTATATTTGATTAACTCTTGTGCTGCTTTCTTGGATCGTGCATTCAAACAAACTTCACGCGCCGTGTGAGTTTTCGTCACGTTTTTTTCAACACCGCGAACCCGACTTTTATTAACTTTGAACATTCCACTAAAAAAATCAAAATCTGACTCTTTTAATGCAATTAGTTCAGAGGGGCGGCATCCAGTCCAAAAAGCTAGTTCGTAGTACCAATAATATAAAATTTCATCTCCCTTTAAAGTCGTTTTAAGATTTTCAAGTATTGCGTCCATTTCTGGTCTACTAAAGGGATCTGGAATATCAACTTGTACTTTTTTATTCCGTATGCTGTCTAAAGGGTTTTCTGTAATAAATTTATTTTCCATTGCACAATCGAAAACCCCACGTAAAGGAATCAGGCAATTATTTAGAGTTTTCGCTGTTTTAAAATCACGATCAATAATAGCCTCTTTAATGTTCTCAATTGATATTGAGTTGATTGGCATAAGTGCGAAATAACCCATCCAATGAAATTCCAAAATATTTAAATAACCTTTTTTGGTATCGGTATTACTTTCACAGAATTTAAGATATTTCTGAGCGACCTCTTGAAATAGAATACCGCCGTTGACAATGACTGCATCATCATCAACGAGCTGGCCTCTTGCTTCGGCAATATCACTGTCAGTTAAAATACCCCATTCAGCCTTTGTTACTAACTGAGCTCTAATTTTAGCGGCCGCCGAGATACCTTCTGCACTTGGGGGGTGAGGTAGCGTGATGTTGTACTCTTTCTTTCTTCTCTCGAAGTAGATTTGGATCGCCCCGTTTCTGATCCGCACGCCTGTTGGCATCGACTTTGTGCTTTTTGAGTCAGCCATTCATTGAAACCTTTAATTGAGTAGTAAATATTTCCATCTTGTTTAGTCCAAACAAGATCTTCTTGCCAATTTTTACGGCGGTGGGTCAGTTTCTCTTCATTAATGCCTGTAAGTGCTGAAAACTGGCTGGCACTAACCCAATCTAATGGGATTAGACCGAAGCGCGAAAGTAGTTCTAAGAGTTCCTCATTCATATCTCATCTCCATTTTCATGAAAGTGATCCAGTGAGTATTTGCACGCTTTCCACTGATGTGTCCAAACACAGGCTTTTGATCAGTCAAAGCTAAAATTTCACTGACTTTAATTTGTGTTTCATTCCACTTGAAAATAAGCACACCGCCGTCGGCCAACACGCGAAAACATTCCTCAAATCCTTTTTGAATATCTTCCCGCCAGTTTTCTTTCAGCTTTCCATACTTCAAAGCTAGCCAGCTTTCATTTCCTGCTTTGATCAAATGCGGTGGATCAAATACAACTAAACTGAATTGACCATCTTTGAATGGCATTGCTCGAAAGTCCATTTCAATATCAGGTGTTACCTCAAGAGAGCGACCATCACATAAAATGTGCTTTTCAGTACGAATATCTCCGAATACGACATTTGGATTTGTACGATCAAAATGCATCATGCGAGAGCCGCAGCAGGGGTCAAGGATTGGGGCATTCATGACTTTGCTCCTGTGCTTCGATCATGGCTTTATTCTTTGCAACAATCTCCAAGCATTCAGCATGAGTTCCAACAAAGAAATTAGCTTTTTCAGATGGGTCGATTGCTTCAGCAAACCAGGTGCCAAAAAGTATTTCTTTATTGACATGCGCTTGAGTAAATTTATTGATCTCCATGATTTCACCAAGATCAATGCAATCTCCTAGGCAATCGAAATCAGATTCATTTGAGCAAAAGTTTTCAGGTTCATCATTGTCTTGCCAATAACAAGAAATATTTTCTTTCGGCACCAAAACAAACCCTTCAGGAACCGCTTGGGCTTTGGCTGCTTGCCATCCTTTTTTAAACAAATTGAATGCAAGGACTGTATCACTGTTTTCATAAGGGTTTTCGTAGTCACCCCACTTCTGATCCAAGCAAAATCCAACTTCATCAGCTTCAACTTCAAAAGCTTCTTGGATTAAATTGTTTTCTTCCTGAATATCCATCACGCGACCTCATAGAAGCGCTTAGCTTCATCAAAATCAGAAGTAATTAACTCAACACCATCTTTGTAGCAGTGCACGATTTCACCGTACTTAAAAGCTTGTTCAGCCTGCTGCATGTTTTTGCACTGGTACATCGGTTCTTTAAACCAGTCTTCTGTATAAAACATTTGTTTCTGGTGTTCTTCGGTTGTACCTTCCCACTCTTGAACCTGAAAATACTCATCAAATGACTCAATCATGAACTCATTACCTTCAGCTTTAGTCATTGCTCTGTAGCGAGCCAAAGCACGTTCAGCAATTTCTTTTGATGCAGCAGGTGATTGCTCATGAGTACTATCATCTTCAGGACAGATTCCTATGCACCACAATTTATTATTTTCCATCACGCCACCTTCAAGTTATGCGTTTTATTTTTGATCTTCGCCATCAAGACACAGGTTTCATTTGTTTCTGGTGTGGCAAGCTTTCGATAAGATTGATTTAAGCGAACAAGCTCAGCGCGACTAATCAACATCAGATTTTCAAGTCGACAGTCTTGCTTGTTCATATTTTTAAAAACAAGAACATGGTTATCTGGTATCTTCCCGTGGTGCTGCTCCCAAATCCAGCGGTGCTTTGATTCAAAAACATTTGGTTCAGCAACCTTTACCTCAACATAACCATCAACGGTGATTCGCTCATAACCGACAGGCCTGTGATTAAGGGGTGTATTTCCTTTTTTAAAGGATGTTGAGTTCGCACCCATATAACCCTTTAAACCTTTATTCCAAGATTTTTGACCAAGTGAAAAGCATCCTGTTCGACCTGTTTTTAATCCCATGCGCAGACATTTGGCCTTGATGCTATCTACTGAAAGCTTGTAGCCAAACTTTTCATTAAATTTACAAGTTAGTTCAGTACGTGGCGTTTCCTCATGCTGACGTAAAAACATCAGCATTTCTTCTGTGTACTTAATCGCAATACCTTTCGCCATATCAAACACTCACATTCATATCACCAACAGAAATCTGTGGCGCTTCTTGATTCGTGTTAAGCCCTTTGTATTGAGCCACCAGTTTTACCGCTTCCAGTTGAGTTTTGTGCGCATCCACAATCTGCTCACTCACTTGCGACATGGTTTGAGCGCGTTTAACCTCAGTTTCAAGCTCATCTTTATCAGCCTTGGCTAAACGATCCAACTGATCAAACAGATGCTTGTTTAAATCTTTCAATGTACTCATCACGCCACCTCAATCTTCTTATTCAGCGCTTCAATAAATTGCTTGCCGATAGTTAACCAGTGATTTAGAAAATCCCACCAAAGCAACTGGCATGCTTTATTCATTTTTCCGTTCTGCCAAAGCACTATTTGTCTGCGCTCTTTCGGCATTTTGGGATTTATACAAGTGATAGAACCATCAGCATTTGTCTTTGCGGTAAAACCAACAACAGATAAAAACATCGTGAATTGGTCCATGTGTCTTTTAGGGATTTTTTTCATGGTGAGGCCTATTTACCCGAGCCAAACTGCATTTGATGCTTAACAGCCATGGCTTTCTGATGTTCAACATCATCGGCACAGCCTTTCAAAATCAATATTCCAAAACTGAAAATACTGATCATCAGCAGGGTGCTTGCTGCAAAGTTCTTTACCAACTCAATAACTGGCTTATGTTGTGGCTTTGTTTCCTCCAAGGTCGGTTCTTGGTAGAGGATTGCAGAAGTTTGGCTTTTGGTTGCGCCAAATTCAGGTAATTTGCTATGAGATGCGCGTTGATTCATAATTAGCCTCGTAAGCGTGCAAGTGTTTACAAAGAGCCCTGATCGCCGTGCAAAGTAATCAGGGCTTTTTAATGTCTAAAATTAAGCTGTGAATGTTCCAATACGAACAGGGTTGTCAGGCAGTAATTCAATTACTTTGGCTTTAAAGTCTTGAATGATTTCGTCTAGCAATAATTCTTCTTTCACGATCTGAATTGAGAATACTGGCTTATCGTCATTTGTGTTGATGACTAGACGCAGAACAATAAGACGCTCATCTAAACCAAAATAAGCAGAGTCACGGATCTTGAAATATGCAGGCGTAAATTCTTCTTTAGAACGAGCTTCAACTTGGTCAAAGCGAGAGCGACTTTCAGACATATTGCCAACTGAGTTATCAACACTAACCGTCGCATCAATTTTCATATTGCGGACAGCCGCCAATGCTTGTGCGCCGCCAATCACATTACCTGCAGCATCAGTAATTTCTAAAACACTTACCCAGTCTTCCAAGAAGACAGCAAAATCACGCTGAGAAAGTTTGCGGTCTTTAAGTGCATTCAACTTTGACCAAACAACAGTTGGTTCTAGTTGTAAGATGGCTTTGTGGTCGCAATGGCCTTGTTCATATACACCATCTGAATAATTCAAAATGCATGTGGCTGTAACATTTTTATGATCAACAAAGACAGGTGCATCGCCGAACTGACCGTCAATAACAAATGATTTGAAGTCTGCCATTGTTGGGGTTTTTAAAACACCACGTGCACGCTCACGACCACCTTGGAAAATTTCTAAATCTTGAATTTTATAATCTTCATGTACCGCAACTAAATCACCACGAGCTACATCTTTAACTGGGTTTGCAAGTACCGCGATTGCATTTGCTTCTGTATTTTCCATTTGGAACATTCCTATTGAGGGTTAAAAATTAAAGGTTTTGTGTTGTTGGTTAAGCTTTTTCGAATTCGTTAAACAATTGTTTTGTGTGATTGGCGAAGATAGTCACGCTGCCATCGTTGTTTAAATACATAGGTGTTTCAGAGGTTGTGTCTTCTGAGCGTTTGCCTTTGGCAGTAGGTTCTACATAGGCAAGTGTGTGCGAGATATTCACTTGGTTCGATTCACCAATACGTGCAATATCGATGGTTACTTTGACTTGGCCTTTTTTGCCGTTTGCTACAACGCCTTGAGCTACTTCTGAAATAGCGATACCAAGTTGTTGCGAGAAATTACCGCCTGAGAGGTCGGCAACGAATTGAGGTGCATCTGTTTGTTTTGTCATTTTGGTTTACTCACATTGGGTTGGTGTGTGAGTAAAGATTACTTGACAATAATTATAGTGTAAAGCGTTATTTACATTTTAATGTAAATTAAACTCTACAATATGCTTTAATAGACAAAAGAAAACCCACCGCAGGGGTGGGTTGAATGTAGTTTGTTATGAGTGGCAGTAAAGGTATTTTTATGGGTACATTTAGTAATTTATGCTTCCATTTAAACGGTGAGCATCCTGGTATTTATACTGAGCTAGATATAAATTCTGACGTGTTTTTACTTAGTGGGGGGAATATGTTGCTCAAGTTTATTAGAAAGAGCCCAACCACGTTCCAATTAGAACAACTGCTGCCGGCAGATTATCAACACACTCATCCAGTAATTTTGTGGTCAGGTGTTTTATGGACTCGGCAGGAAGCTCTTCGAGTGCATCAATCATTGATTTCTTATTCTCAGGAGTTAATTCAGACTGGTTAATTTTTGTTGCTAGAATTGCTCTAAGCGTTTCGGTCTCAAACCTAACTGTAACCACATTAAGTATGGCGCCTAAACCACCATCATCCGCTAACAGATCTAAACCTTTATTTGTTATAGTAATTGACTGTATAAAGTAATCACCTTCAAGAGTGGTATCAAATGATCCACTCTTTATTAGACCATACTCCTCAAGATATTTTAAATTTGCAAAAAGCTTCCGATTTGTTCCTTCACTAGATGTTTCCATGTCATCTGGAAAATCATTGTCATCTATGGAATCGGGATAATGCTCTGAGGAAAGTCGCAAAATTTCATATTGTAATTGTCTATCAAGATGCATGTTTAAGTATTTCCTTTTAAATTTTTCTATATAAACCAACAACTTTACCAACTAATCGGCAGTCTTCACTAAGCTTTATAATTTGCTCTGGCCAATTTGGGTTTAATGGCTGTAAATACTTATTATCACCTTCAATAATTAATTTCTTAAAAGTTGCTTCAGTTTCTCCATAGCAAGCAATGATGACTAGATCGCCAGTTTGCAAATCAAAAGTTTGTACCTCTGGATTCACATAAATACGGTCATCTGGAAGAAAGTAAGGTGACATTGACATGCCAGTAACTTTTAAGCCGTAACCACTTTTTCCACAGTCTTTATTTGGTGGAAGCCATTCATCAATTTCAGTGTCTTTTAAAACGGTCTCAATTGAAGAAAGTGAGCCTGCCGCAACCCATGAAATAACAGGAATAGGGCGACCCTCTAAGGGGATTTTTTTTGATAGGTCAATGTTGTTATCTAGAGAAGTTGGGTCATTTAATAGCATTGGTGCTCGCTCACCAGCAAGCCATAAAGGGTTCACACCCATAAACTCAGAAACTCTTAACAGTTTAGAGCCCTCGAGTTCCTTTGTTGGGCCGTTAATCCAAAGACCAACATTTGCGCGAGTCACCTCTGCAAATCTTGCTAAATCAGTATTTTTAAATCGTTTGCCAGTGCTTTTTTCAAAATTTTTTATAGCTAAAGACATTCGCTCTTGAAGTGTGCTCATAACTAAATCTCATGGCTAATGCCATATTAAGAATGTAAAGAAAGCTTAACTTTTCATATGTAAAGCTTGCTAATCAAAATAAGGTCAAGTATTCTTGACAAAATAAAGTTTTATTTACGGATCTATTATGCGAATTGAGATGAAGAAGGCCGATGTATTAGCACGGTTCAATGCGCCCAAAATCGCAAAAATCTTAAAAATTACACGCCAAGCTGTTTACCAGTGGGGTGACTCAGTTCCAGAGGCTGCTGCTTTTAAACTGGCAGAAATCGAACCGACTTTACCGCATAAAAAAATTACATAGGAACAACCATGAGCCTTGAAAAGAAATCTACACATGTCCGCTTGTCTCCTGAAAACCATGAACGAGCAAAAGTTTTATCTGAAATCAAAGGCAAAGATCTTGCCCAATATATGGCTTACCTACTTGAGAAAGAAATTGCAGGTGAGTGGCATGTACTTAATTTACAAGCAAAATCATTTGAGCGCTTGGGAGTATCAGCTTTGTTGCGGGATTTAAGCACCGAAGTCGAATTTCGTGAGGGACCAGATGGGACTCACAGGGATTTAGAAAGTAAAAAAGCCTGATCTTGGGGATCAGGCTTTTGTATTCAATTCAGAGGGTAAATCTTTATGAATATGCCAATAAGTATACCACAAGCAATTACAGGTTCAATCAATCACATTGAAATTGCTCAGATTGTTCATACAGAACCGCGCAATGTGAAGCTTTCTATTGAGCGATTAGCCCAAAAAGACGTAATTCAACTACCGCCAATGGCGAAAGTTGAAAACAAACAGTCACTTAGCCCTAATCGCTTCTCTGATGCATACGTTTTTAGCGGTGAGCAAGGGAAATTAGACAGCATTACCGTGGTTGCACAGCTTTGCCCTCAATTCACGGCGCTCCTGGTAAAGCGTTGGTATGAGTTGGAAAGCCAAGCTGCAAAGCCTGTTGAACTCAGTCGAATGGATCTAATTCAATTGGCCTTAGCTGCTGAACAAGAAAACCAAGCGCTTAAGGACCATGTCGCCGTGCTAGAGCCTAAGGCACAGGTGATGGATGTGATTGCAGACACGGTAAACACATATTCAATCCGTGATTCAGCAAAGACCATCGGCATTCAAGAATCAAAGCTCATTGACTTCATGTTGAAGAAGCGCTGGGTATTTAGAGAAAACAGCCGTCACCGACGGTTATGTGCATATGCACAACGAGTAGAGCAAAAGGTAATGGTAAACAAGGTTTCACAGGTGATTGCATGTGTAGAGGGTGACAAGGTTTACACCCAAGCACGCATTACAGCCTTTGGATTAACAAGATTAACGGCACTCGTTGCTGCTGCGGGGTTATTAAACAAATGAGTCAATTCACTCCTAACAGCTTTCAGGTACCTAACGCCTTTGTAGACGATGTTCTTTGTCAAATTGGGGATGTTGCAGCAAAGCTGTATTTGATCATCTGTCGTAAGACACGTGGCTGGTACAAAGAGCATGATTCGATTTCTCTAAGCCAGTTCCAAAAGATGACAGGCAAGAGCCGTCCTACAGTCACAAAAGCAATTGCTGAACTCATTCAAGTAGGTTTGGTAATTGAGTGCGGATCAACCATCCATGGCAATACTTTTAAGCTGAATGACGAATGTGTTGTTGGTTGGAAAATGTCTTTCCCTAGTAAAAATTCTTTACTACCTGAAGGCACTAGTAAAAAATCTTTACTAGTAAAGAAATTTAACTACGCTAGTAAAGAATCTTTACCACCACTAGTAAAAATTCTTTACACACAAAAGACACTATCAAAAGACACTCTACAAAATAAAAAAATAAATAAAAAAAGTAAGAGTGTTCCTGAACAACCTAAGGCTGAAAAACCAAAAGCGGAAAAGCAAAATCAATTCGATCCAAAATCGGTTGAGTTACCAGCGAATGTAAATCGTGATTTGTGGGTTCAGTTTGTTGACATGCGCAACAGCATCAAAAAACCACTGACTGAAAACGCCGTGAAGTTGCTGATCAACAAATTAATTGGTTTTGGTGTAGGGGCAAATCAATCCTTGGAGTCTTCGATCATCGGTAGCTACCAAAGCGTATACCCACCGAAGAATACACAAGCACCAGTTCAACAACCTTTGGAACGCCGTCGTTTTGGCAGCCAAGCAAATCAACCAGCGCCAATGCGTGATGTTCAAGGAGAGTGCGCATGAGCAATATCCAATTATTTGAGCAAGCATTTGCGATTGATTTCCCAGTTGAAGTAGCGGACATGGTTCTTCAGCGCATGAGTGATCTTTACGGATCAGCATTCACGAAAAACTTTGAGGTTTATGCGGATGAAGAACTTCGCCAATTGGCCTGCACAGTCCTAAATGGCCTAACCCCAGCAGATATCGCACGTGGTTTAGCGCGCATGAACTCTGAGGAGTGGTGCCCGAAGAATTTACCGACATTCCGCAGCTGGTGTGAACAGGGCGGTGATTGGTGGACGGCTGATATGGCGTGGGCAAAGGCTATGCAGTTTGAATCAGATCCACAAACGAAGATCACAACGCTGACCAAGCGTGTACTTGATGAAGTTCGCCATGTGTTGAGCGCAGAGGGGCAAAAATCGGCTCACTTCGCTTTCAAAGATATTTATATGGATTACCTACGCCGTGCTAAGGCGAGTGGCAAGACTCAAGAAATGTGGGTGAAGCCTAAGGCTCTAAAGCAGCTTGATAACCATGAGCGAAACCGTACAGGTGTTCCTTGCCCGCCTGAATTGGCAGCAAGAATAGGGAAGACGTTTAATCGTGTTGAGGGTGAAGCGTGAACAAAGAAGAATTTCAAGCTCGAATTACAGCAGCTCAAGCGGGTAAAAACACCACATTTTCGGAACTAGAGAAAAAGAAGACCCTGCGTGAACAGCTTGAGAGTGATTTGGAGTTGTTTTTAACGTGTGGCGGTGAAGTGAATGAATTGCCTCAAGGTTTCTCTGGTGAGCTTCATAAGGGGTGGAACAACGGACAACCAAAACCCCAAAAGACCATGCATGAAATTATGGCAGGCGCTGTATCAGAAACTCATAAGAAGCGTGCTCGACAAAAGGAGGATCAGGCAACGCTTGCAGAGATTAAGGCTTTGGATCGGTGGTGCAAAGAACGCAAGGGCCGTGGTGGCGATCTATGTCGAGAGTTGAAAGTAGCTCATTCATTTATATCGCAAATAACCCAACAAAATAGACCATGCTCAAAAGAGCGTTATGAGCAAATTAAGTTAGCAATGAAAGCGATTGAACAACGGGAGAGAGTGGCGTGAACTTAATCGAAAAATATGGTGTAGATGCTCAAGGCTTGGTGCAGCGCTATGGTGGCATAGAAAAGTGTCGTGAGATCGTGGAAAAAGCTCCAGAAGGTGCGGAGTGCTACTCGTGGCGTTTGGGGGATTCTGGCGTTAGAGACAACACGGTTTACTTGGATGATCTGAGAGCAGCCATCGCTGACCACGACCGAACCGACCATGTAACAGATATTCGCAATCACATTAGCCCCAATACGAGAGTTTCGGAGGCGCATGTGAATGAAGCATATAAATTAAATAGATTGGGGTGAGCAATGAAAGCAGGCGACCGCGTAAAAGTAGATTTTATTGGTGAATCAGCAACGATTTACTCAGGCAAACGCTTCACTGGATACGGTGTGTTAGACCGAGTTGAAGATGGTCGTGTGTATGGGCGTTTGGATGATGGAACGCCGTTTAGTTGCTTTACTGGTGATGTGGAGGTTATCCAATTAGTAGATCGTACTGAAGAATTTGAAGCATTTTTTACAGCACAACCATTCTTTAAAAACTTGAGATTTATACACGGCGATAAGCTCTTTGATTTTGACAAGGGCATCGGGTATCGCAATTTAACCGTTCAAGTTGGCTATGTGTGTTTTTGCAAAGGTGATGGGGAGTTTGTATTGAATGACTAAGTATCTCATTGGCATCGATACAGGTGTGAACACAGGCTACGCCGTGGCAGAAGAC
>NZ_MVOM01000026.1:0-54481 GCF_002018895.1 Acinetobacter sp. MF4640
GTTTGCCTTTTGATGGCGCATACCATTGCGTAGCAGGATCAAACCAAATGGCAATATTTCCGCGACTCATGAGTGCTCGGTTATATGCGGGCCAATTGGTTGTGCGGTAGATTTTGTGTGTAGGCTTATTCATTTGAAAATTATATCGCTAAAAAAGCCTTTACAGATAGGTTTGTGCAACAAAGCCGTTTTTTGAGTCTATGCTTCAATCCAATTATCTTTAATTTCTTGGGCATCTTTGCTTAACATGACCTGATCCTCTCGAATTTCTCTTACCCATGCACTTGAGATAATATGGTGTTTCCCATCGCCATGTTTGGTGAGTTTGATCTCGTTACCTTCTATGTGGTCAACATCTCCAATCTTCGTTCCACATACGGCAATTACACTAGAATGTTCTTTAATGTCTGAAATATTAATCGTGGTCATGATATACCTCTATCTTATTCATCGAACAAAAACGAAGATTTACCCTAACCTAATTTATCCTATTCATGAGCTTTTGAAATACAACACTAACATATTATGTCTTAAAATTTACGAAGTATAAAAATTGTCAGTCTGTGTTTTATTCATAGAGTGCTAAGTTGATTAAATTATGCTGGTGTTATTTTTTTTTCAATTCAGCCAGCATCTATTTACTGAATTTCCAGCATTATTATAGTGAATGACTTTTGCATAATTACCTACGGCTATTGCATTATCAGGAATATCTTTGGTGACCACACTACCTGCACCGATGGTGGCATTATTGCCAATTTTAACATGGTCGATAATACAGACATTTGGGCCAATATATACATTGTCGCCAATTACAGCAGTCTGACGACCGCCATTGGCATCAATCGTTGTAAATTGTTATAGGTTGACATTGTTTCCAATCACAGTCGTTGGGTTGACAATCAAAGGTCCCCCATGACCGATGAACAAGCCATAGTCAACTTTTGTGGTGCAGTGGATATCGATCCCGTATTTTTTCTTCTTATAATAAAAAATAGGGTAGGCCAGTTTGCCGATCCATGATTTTGAAGTCGAAAGACGTAACCAAACGCTAAAGTTAAAACCACGATTAAACAAATAAGTTTTGAGGAATGAACTTAGTTTTGTATTTATAAATGACTCAAAATCAATTGAACTAACATGGAAAAGAACTCATAGGTTGAATGCGCGATTTTACTTGATTTGACGCTGAGATGTTATCTCGATTTTGCCTTTCAGTAGGGTCTCTTATTTTTAAAAAATATCAATTGGCTTTTATTTGTACAGTTGTTTCGAAATGTCATAGACCCTTGTTGATAGTGAAAAATGCTTTTATATTGTACTTACAGTAGGTCGATAACTAAGACGCTACGATGTAGTTGGACGGATCAATGACAGCTCGTTGAGTTTGAAACGAAATGTTCAAACAATAAATCAGCACTAGCCTTCCAACATAGAAAAGCTCGCAGAAATGCGAGCTTTTTTATGTGAAAAAATATGACTATGTATCTCAGTTGTTAAGCATATTTGATTTAAGTTTATGATTTATAGTCATGATTTTGAAAATATTTATATAAATTAACATTGCGATAAATTCTAACAACTCTAAGGGCAGTGTTGGAAAAAACTTGTGCTATAAGATTAAGCAGAGCTAAAAAAAGAAAAGGAAAATGACCATGACTCAGCTTGTAGATGTAAAGGTAAAGGACCAGTACAGTCAAACGTATAATGTAAAGGCCCAGTTAAGACAAGTACCTGAAAACTCCGAAGCAGAACGTTTGGATTTGTTTAAACGAATTGAACATATCGTTGTTGATGGTGAAGTGATTCTGCCTAGTATTGAACTGTTATTTGAAAGTCGACAAACGGAAAATATATACCGAGTTATTGATTAACCCTATTGAAAAAAGCCCATGTTTACATGGGCTTTTTTATGGGCGATCTACGTCGAGTTGCGTTATCCCATTGCAGTATATAAGAGATAAATTTTTTTGAGCGATTATCTTGAAGGTCATAAAATAAAATCAGCATTTCACTTCACACATAGTTATTATTTATCAAGCTGTTTGATGAATGGTTCGAGTAACCATTGTGCCAAAGTATTATAAAGTCGATGAAAAACATTAAGATTTATTGCCTGAATGATAAAACAATAGATTGCTAATCAAACTCGTAGTCTTTAAATCTTAACTAAGGCCGAAAAAGACTCAATTATTATCCTTTGAATCTATTTATTTAGGCTGCCTGCAAACGCAACAGTGAGTGATTGATCTGTTGTAAGTGTTGGTTGAGTACTATGGGTTCTATTCGACTTTCCTGTAACGTCGTAATCCATTGCATTTGGCAGCGTTTGAGACTGTGTAAGTCTGTCGCCGATTGAATTTGAAGAATGAGTTGTTTTGCCATTAAGCCACAATAACGTTGTAATAAGCTCATCATCAAATCGCGTGTTTCTTCAAAGCTATAAGCTTTAAGCGGTGGGGCTGGGCTTTGTGTAGGGGTGGGTGGTGAAGGAGTCTGCGCTGTGCTGTCTAAATCTATTGGATTGACGTTATTCTGACTATTTTCGAGTACAGACGTCGATGATTGAGCCTCCGATGACGGCTGTATTGGGCTAGAGACGCGAGATGTTTGTATGGAATGAATTAAACCTAATTCAATTAATTGTCCGAGGATTTCAGGCGTTGCGATGCGTTGTTTGAACTGGTCAGCCAATTGTTCAAAATCTTCTGTACCAATTAAAACCAATAGTCGTCTTTGACGCGCATTGAGTGGGATATGACGTTGTTGTAAAGCATCTAAACCTAATGCTGTTTTTTGATAATGATTCATACCTTAATTTACTCCCCCGAAAAAATAAATTAAGGCTGAACATACAGGCTGAAAATTACAACAATATTAAGAATTTATGACAAGACATTTTAGAGCGTTTTAATGCTCGTATTTTCTAACGCTTTACGTAAGTACGGATCGAGCTCATCTTGGCGCATTAGCCACTGAATATAGTCAGCAGGAAGTTCGGCAATCGCTTTTCCGCGATGCTTGCCAAAATTAATGACACGCGGAATACGAGCATCCTCAGAGACAGCAAATAATTGCTCCATGCTGTTTATTTTTAATTGGTGAACCACATGCATTAAAATATTGGCCGTTAAAATAATATCCATATCGGCACGATGAGCCTTTTTAATCATTTCACGGGCTTTTTCACTGCCTTTTGAAATCATATAAATGAGTGCCGAAATATTGTGGGCTTCAGCATCAGGCCAGACCAAACGTGCAAGTGCGAGTGTACAAATCGCTTTAATACGAGAAGTATCGACACCACATTTTTCGATAGCACGAATATCATAATCAATATTATGACCAATGATGTACTGCGTTTCGGTAGGTAGTTTGAAGGTCGTATAGTGAGGCTTCCCAACGAGGTCTGACTCTAAAATATGATGCACAGCCATCGCTGCGAATGAGATTGGTTCATCGACGGTATAGAGCTGATCAAATACTTGGCTTTTATCTAGGCTTAATTTGCCATTTGCAATTTCAATCGGTGCATATGCAATCTCAATGGGCTGACCATTTAGGGTATGGGTTTCTGTGTCGAGAATAATGGCTTGCATGTGCATATCCGAAAATTAAAAGCTGAATAAATTTATCATTTCCAAGACTATCAAGACAGCCTATGACTGCTAGATTTGTGGTTTATTCGCTGATTTTGTGCGGTGATGTTGTTTAAATCATCTGGTGAACCTAGGTGATTAGAGATCAGAATTTATTAAGCAAGGGAAAAATTGGAAGCTACTTGACAATTTATTTAGGCAGATTACAAGGAAAATTTTTGCTTAAAATTAAAATAATTCTTTGGGATTCAGCTCAAACAACGACTAGGAGAGTGTTCCGCATCTGAATTCAGTTGAATTCAGTTGTAGGGGCAGGATTTATTTTGAACTCCAAATTACCAGTTTTTATAACAATGGTGAGTGTGCATTTGCAGACAATGTTCACTTTGTATCATTCTCGTAACTGGTCTTGCCATGTGTCATTTTGAGGCGTAAATCATTAATGTATTCAAGTGATTTGAATCGTTACAACAAGAAAAAATGTCATTAAGGAATTTTAAGATGAAAAAACATATATTGGCCGTGTTCGTCAGTAGTTCTGTGCTTGTTTTAACAGCCTGTGGAGGAGGGGATGGCGATTCAACTTCTGTTATCGTAGATGATGGGGTGCCTAAAAATAATATTGTTAATCCAGTGGTTAGAGTCGAGGCTTATACAGATGTAGATATTAATGCTAATGTTGTGTTGGATAGTGTTAGTAGTTCTAAAACATTGATGACCTATTTAATGCGTGGGGTCAATGGAAGTGAAACGCAAGCAACAGCTTTAGTCTTTAAACCAAAAGGGCCAATGCCAGCAGGCGGTTGGCCGATCGTTGCATGGGCACATGGAACTACAGGTGTTGCTGATCAATGTGCCCCGAGTCAGCAAGGTTTAGGTGGAAACGAATTCTTAATTGCAAAGTTACTTGTAGCAGGTTATGCCGTGGTTGCTCCAGATTATGAAGGCTTAGGTGAACCTGGAGGTCGTGAGTTACATCCATTTTTAAATCTGAAAAGTGAGGCTTATTCGATCACAGATGCAGTTGTTGCCGCGAGTAAAAATTTGGGGAATACAACGGAGAAGCGCTGGACTGTTATTGGCCATTCTCAAGGGGGACATGCCGCATTAGGTGCTGCTGAGAATGCATCAAGAGCACAGCTCGATTACAAAGGCGCTATTGCCATTGCACCAGCATCCAACCTGAGTTTAATCCTCGCAGGTGGTGAGCAGCAAGCTGCTACGGAAACGGATCTAACGAAAAAAATTAATATTCTTGCGCCATTAGATACTTTTACTGCTTTAATTACAGCAGGATTAAGAAATCCTTACCCAGCATTACGCTATAGTGAAGTCTTTGAAATTCCAACAGATGATATTGCGAGACAAGCTGAGTCTCTATGTTATACGCTATTAGGAGGTACTTTTCGTGCCCCAATGGTCGATTACGCAGACATTTTTGGAACAATAGAGGGATATCCACGTACCCAAACTGGGTTTATGACCAATATTCCGGAAGTGAAAGATTTTCTAGCAAATGGTTCTCAGCCTTTGAAAAAGAAGATAAGTACTCCAATCATTATTTATCAAGGATCATTTGATGAGACTGTGCCTAGAAAGGTTACGGATTTTTTAGTGAATACTGCACCAGCAGGGACAGTCATTACTTACAAAAATGATGGATTACTTGCTCCAGTTGATAAATGGAATCATACGACTGTTTATACTCGTAATTTGGATAATTTTGTGACCGATGTAAAAACTCTCATGCCAATTCAGTAATTTGCTTTGACTCAAATCGCTCAAGGAGTTCTGCTTCATGAGCGATTTTTTATTTAAAACTGCGTAAAGTTCGTTCTCGAAATTTATAAACTTCATGCTACAATACGCGCCAATCTTAGCACGGCTTAAAAGCCCTAATTTCATAGGACCTCGCTAATGTTTGCCAATATCTCAATTGCTGAATTTGATCCAGAAATCGCGCAAGCAATCACAAATGAAGATGCTCGCCAAGAAGCGCACATCGAACTGATTGCTTCTGAAAACTATTGCTCTCCAGCAGTAATGGAAGCACAAGGTTCAAAACTTACAAACAAATATGCTGAAGGCTACCCAGGCAAACGCTACTACGGCGGTTGTGAATATGTAGACGTGATTGAACAATTAGCGATTGACCGTGCTAAAGAACTTTTCGGTGCAGATTACGCAAACGTTCAACCACATGCAGGTTCACAAGCAAACTCTGCTGTTTACTTAGCGCTTCTTAACCCGGGCGACACTGTTTTGGGTATGAGTTTGGCTCACGGTGGTCACTTGACTCACGGTGCTAAAGTAAGTTTTTCTGGTAAAACATATAACGCAATTCAGTACGGTTTAAACCCTGAAACTGGCGAAATTGATTACGAAGAAGTTGAACGTTTAGCAATTGAGCACAAGCCACGTATGATCGTAGCTGGTTTCTCTGCTTATAGCCAAATTGTAGATTGGCAGCGTTTCCGTGACATCGCGGATAAAGTTGGCGCTTACCTATTTGTAGATATGGCTCACGTTGCTGGTCTAGTTGCTGCTGGTGTTTACCCAAGCCCAGTTCAGATTGCTGACGTAACAACAACCACTACACACAAAACACTTCGTGGCCCACGTTCAGGTTTAATCCTTGCAAAAGCAAACGAAGAAATTGAGAAAAAATTACAATCAGCTGTATTCCCTGGTAACCAAGGCGGTCCATTGGTTCATGCGGTAGCGGCTAAAGCAATTTGCTTTAAAGAAGCAATGGCTCCTGAATACAAAGTTTACCAACAACAAGTAGTGAAGAACGCTCAAGCAATGGCTGAAGTTCTCATTGCTCGTGGTTATGACATCGTTTCTGGCGGTACAGAAAACCACTTGTTCTTGTTATCTCTTATTAAGCAAGATGTAACAGGTAAAGAAGCAGATGCATGGTTAGGTGCAGCTCACATTACTGTGAACAAAAATGCAGTACCAAATGACCCACGCTCACCATTTGTGACTTCTGGTATCCGTATTGGTACACCAGCTGTGACGACTCGTGGTTTCGGCGAAGCTGAAGTGCGTGAACTTGCTGGCTGGATCGCTGATATCCTAGACAGCAAAGGTGACGAAGCTGTGATTAACGCTGTTAAAGCGAAAGTTGAAGCTGTTTGTGCGAAATTTCCTGTTTACGCAAACTAAGTTCTGACTTGAGAAAGCCCCCTCAAGGGGGCTTTTTTTATAGCATTAAAAAATCAAAATCAGTTGAAATATAATTTAGACTGCATTTCTGATATAACAGAAGTTATAGGCTAATAAATTATTTTTAATAAGAATTTTATTCATACCGTATTCAAATAGGAATGCAGCACATGGCAAACCCAGCAATTATCATTTCTGAGCAGGATCTTCATCGTTTAGAAACGATGTTAGAACATCAGCCTAAACTTACACCGACCATGCAGTTGCTTGAAGAAGAATTGGCACGCGCCGATGTTGTTGCTCCACAAGATATGCCTGCCAATGTGGTAACGATGAATGCAAAATTTTTACTGACTATTGCACCATCTACAGAAGCATCTGAAATTACCTTGGTTTATCCGCATGATTTTAAAGGCGAGAAGGGACAGGTCAATGTTGTAGCCCCTATTGGTGCAGCAATTCTTGGCTTAGCTGAAGGTCAAGAAATTGAATGGCCACAGCCAGACGGGCAAATGATGAAAGTCAAAATTGAAAAAGTGGTTTATCAACCTGAGCGTGAAGGCGATTATTTATAATATCGAAACACCCCATTTTAAAGCCATGTTGATCATGGCTTTTTTATGATTTCAAATATGCGTTTTGTTTCATAAAGGATTGTAACTCCATAGAAGATAAAAACAGAGTATGTATTGATTGGATCTTTTACTTCTACTCAATAGGTTTGGGTCTAGTATGAATAGAGTACTGAATAACTGATATAACCTTCATGATAATTTTTACGGCACAAAAGATGTCACAGCATTTTTGCAAAAATCTACATGTTATGTGACATAAAAGCTGTACTATAAAAATGATTTTATTCAATTTCTTTATTGGGTTAAAGCGCTATGGCACAAATTGACGTTCTTGTTCCTTTAAGGGATATACCTGTCAATTCAGATGAACTTTTAAGTATCCAGCGTAATGATTTGGTTCCATTGCTGAACGATCAATATCGTCTCAATCATTATGCAGATAGTGTCATTCAAGCGCAGTCTGTGCTGTTAAATGGAGTAGACCCGCAGCTCACTTTACAGTTGAGTCAAACCATTGAGCAACTGATCCAGTCACTGGCTGACTCAAAAAAATACCTGAAGAAGCGCAAATTTAATGGGCTGCAAAAGTGGCTCGGGATTGATATTGAATATGGTTCAACCCAAGTTGAATACTATAAGAAACTGGATCAACTGTTGGATCGGACCAATCATCTTAGTCAAAAATTACAAATTGAAATTCAAAAGTCGCAAGCACGTTATCAGCAGCTCACTGGTTTACGTGAGCAAATGGCCAAATATGTATCTGCGGCTGAAGCATTTTTAATGGAATATCCTAAATTTGTGAAGAATGCACATCCTTTAGATAATTTTGCAGAACGTTTATCGAAGAAAATAAACAGCTTGCAGACTTTGCAAAGCAGTAATGATATTGCGATCACTCAAATACAATTGTCTCAGCAGCTTTCATTGAGTTTGTTAGACCGATATAAAGAGGCACAGCAGGTTTTGATCCCAGCATGGCAATATCATGTCAAACAATCGCAGCAATCTAGCTCGACAATTGAACTGGAAAAGCTCGATAATAGCCGTGAAAAATTGATTCATACATTAAAAAAATCACTACAGAAACCAACACTTTAAGAAATAGATTAGGTGAATTATGACCAACTCAGAACAAAACAGTCTTGTGGTAGAGCCAACCACTGAAGTGATTGAACATAAGTTTCAACAGTTAAATTTGCAAGAAATTGGCTTGCAACAAGATGACTTCAATGCAGTCTTGGCAGCGCGGAAAGAGTTGGCAGAAATCAACCATAACGCCGTGGCGGAGTATGGTAAAAATATTGCGACACAAACTTCAGGATATACCGATGAATTGTTAAATTTAGTGCAAAACAAGGACCTTGATGAAACAGGGCAAAAGCTGAATCAGGTGGTACAAGTCGCACAACAACTGAATACCTCAAGTATCTTAAATAAAAAGAAAAATTCAGGTTTCTTCGGTGGCTTGATGGGCAAAATTAAAGGCGCAAAGAATAATATTGATATGCACTTTAATACCACCAAAGAACAGATAGATACTTTGGTGAAAGAAATTGAAAAATCGCAGTCTGGTTTAAAAGCACGTGTCGATACACTCGATCGGATGTTTAATGGTGTGCAAAGTGAATATAAACAGCTCGGTGTGTATATCGCAGCAGGTAAGTTGAAACAGGATGAAATTCAGCAGGAAATCTCAACACTGACTGCACAGGCACAAGATCAAACCACGACGCAGAGAGTTTACGACCTCAATCATTTAGCCAATAATTTGGAAAAACGCGTGAGTGATTTGCAGGTTTTACAACAATCAGCCATGCAAACATTACCGATGATTCGTATTATCCAGTCTAATAATTTGATGTTGGTCGATAAGTTTTATGCGATTAAAAACATCACATTGCCTGCATGGAAAAACCAAATTAGTTTGGCGATTTCTTTAAATGAGCAGAAGAATAGTGTGCAGTTGGCCAATACCATTGACGATGCGACCAATGACTTATTGAAGCGCAATGCTGATTTGTTACATCAAAACTCAGTAGATACGGCAAAAGCCAATCAACGTTCAGTGATTGATATTGAGACGCTTGAACATGTACAAAACACCCTCATTAAAACAGTAAATGATGTGATTCAAATACAAAAAGAAGGGATGCAGAAACGTGCGGAAGCAACCACTCGTTTGCGTAGTTTGCAGGACAATTTGAATCAATTGGTTTTAGAATCGAGTTCTACTAATCGTACGACACCATCTTAATGCCGAGTTGGGTGGTCGATAGAGGAGAAGCATTTGCCTTCCTTAGATGAGTATGTTGTTCAGCCTCAGCACATTGAACAAGGCGTGGTTGCACTTAAACAACGTCAACGTAAACTGAGTTTATGGTGTATGTTGAGTGCTGCCTTGTTTATTGCCTCCAGCATTAGCTATTTTCTACAACCAGATTTTGTCTATAGCTTTTTTGGACTGAGCACTGAAATACAGCAACTGCATATGCCCATGAGTGTCGATGAAAATCTCGCATCACTTGGACATCAGCCAGATTATTTTCTGAATTTGCTGTCATGGTTTGGTTGGCTTGTGCTCAAGATCATGGTGTCTTTTATTGGGGCATTTGTACTGGTGTACTATGCACGGAAAATTCATTTTTTCTATGTACGTTTTCAGTCTTTTATACTGAAGTTTGTGGCATGGCTGATTGCCTTTATTCTGCTTTGGTCTGGGCTGACTTATGTGCAATATGATTTAAAAGATGATGAAAGCGAGGCTTTTCAGCAAATCGTACACTACGATAAAAACATTCAGCAAAGTGAAATAGCACAGTATTTGCAGCAGTCACAAATACAAATGCCTGTAAAACATTATTTGCTTGCGCAAACGGCATTGTTACACCAACCTGTCGATAAAAATGCAGCAATTCCGCATGTGCTTGCTCTGGTCCAAGCAGAAAAAACCGATTCACATTTTATTGAATATGGGTTTAAGCCTGAACAGTTATGGACGATGCAGCATCAACTCTATGGCAAAACACTCATGCCGATGGCTGCAAGTGTAGAAAAACAAGTTCAGCAAGCAGCACAGTTCACTACGGTCATGCAATTCTTCTCGCTTATCTTGATGCTACTAATGGCAGTGCTGAGTCTTGTGTTGTTTGGTCTGACACGTCAGTTAAAAGCCAGAACTTTAAGAATTGAACAGCGGATGCAGAGTGAATCCTAAGCTTTGACTTCATTTAAAGTCCTGCGTTTAGTGGGACTTTTTATGATGAATATCTTTAAATCTACAAAACCGATTACAAGAATAAAAACAAACTGTTTTATCTATTTTCAGATTTACTCTATGATTCTTCTATCAAATAATTTTATAGACTGCTTTGGAGAGCTTAACCATGTTAGATCAAAATACTTCAGCTCAATTAAAAACACTTCTTGAACGCCTAGAAGGTCCGATTGAATTGGTTGCGACTTTGAACGGTTCTGAGAAATCAGACAAAATCAAAGAATTGGTTGAAGAAGTTGCAGCACTGTCTCCACTGGTGACTGCACGTTTTGATGGTCAAAACTCACGTGCACCCAGCTTCGGTGTGGCAAAAGCTGGTGAAGAGCCACGTGTCTTCTTTGCGGGTTTACCGATGGGGCATGAGTTTACCTCTTTGATCTTGGCATTGTTACAGACCTCAGGTTATGCACCCAAAGTATCGGATGAAGTTTTAGCTTCAATCAAAGGTTTAGGCATCCAGTCTGACTTTGACGTCTTTGTCTCTTTAAGCTGTCATAACTGTCCAGACGTGGTACAAGCGTTGAACCTGATTGCTATTTACAATCCAGGCACGACAGCCACCATGATTGATGGTGCATTCTTCCAAGACGAAGTTGAAGAACGCAAAATCATGGCTGTACCGATGGTGTTCCAAGACAACAACCATATCGGTCAAGGCCGTATGACCTTGGAAGAGATTGTTGCCAAACTGGATACCAATTCTGCGGCCAAAGAAGCTGAAAAACTCAATGCCAAAGAGGCTTTTGATGTTTTAGTGGTTGGTGGTGGTCCTGCGGGAAATACCTCTGCCATTTATGCCGCACGTAAAGGCATTAAAACCGGGATTGTGGCTGAACGTATGGGTGGTCAAGTCATGGATACCATGGACATTGAAAACTATACCTCGATTCAAAAGACCCAAGGGCCGAAGTTTGCTGCTGAAATGGAAGCACATGTACGTGAGTACGGTGTGGACATCATGAACTTACAACGTGTCTCTAACATCAAAGGTGCGGATGAGACAGCGAATGGCTTGGTTGAAGTCACTTTAGAAAATGGTGCAAAACTTGAATCTAAAACGGTGATTCTTTCAACAGGCGCACGTTGGAGAGAGATGAATGTGCCGGGTGAAGCAGAATATCGTACTCGTGGTGTTGCCTACTGCCCACACTGTGATGGTCCATTGTTTAAAGGCAAACGTGTTGCAGTGATTGGTGGAGGGAACTCAGGTGTCGAAGCTGCGATTGATCTTGCTGGGATTGTAGAACATGTGACTTTGGTTGAGTTTGATACCAAACTACGTGCCGATCAAGTGTTGCAAGATAAATTGCATAGCTTGCCTAATACCACAGTAATCCTGAATGCACTCTCAACTGAAGTAGTCGGTGATGGTAAGCAAGTGACAGCATTGAAATATAAAGATCGCGCAACTGATGTAGAACATTCGGTTGAGCTTGCAGGAATCTTTGTGCAAATTGGTTTATTGCCAAACACTGATTTCTTAAAAGAGACTGCTGTTGAGCTTTCAAACCGTGGTGAGATTGTGATTAATGATCGCAATGAAACCAATGTCAAAGGTGTATTTGCCGCAGGTGACTGTACGACTGTGCCATACAAGCAAATCATCATTGCCACAGGTGAAGGCGCGAAAGCAGCTCTGTCTGCTTTTGATTATATTATTCGTTCTGGGCTGTAAGTGTGAAATGAAAAAGCCAACGCTCTCCCAAAATATACGTTGGCTTTTTCCCTTTATGTTGCATCGTTGATCTTTGGTTTTACCCTTGATAGGAACTGGGTCGCTAACAGCTCAGTTCCTTTTTTTGTTTAAAGCAAATATCTTGTACAAAGAAAAAGCCAAAGTGCTCCCCAGTCACTTTGGCTTTTTCATTTAGTTTTTGTTTATTGTTATTCTTTGCCCAGTTTTTGTTTTGAAACTCTGAGTGTGGTCAGTACTCGGTTTCTTTTCTACTTTCCCCAAGGTTAGACGCTAAATAAGTTCAATCCTTTAAATTTTTCTAACAGTTGTTGTTGTGTTTCAACGTATTCTGGATGTGGCTCGATACAGGCAATTGGGCAAACATCGACACAGGTTTGGGTATCATAAAAACCAACACACTCGGTGCAGCGGTTGACGTCTATTTCATAAATTTTATCACCTTCAAAAATAGCGGTATTGGGACATTCAGGAAGACACATATCACAGTTAATACAAGCATCCGTTATTTGTAGTGCCATAGCATTATCCCCAGTCAGCTTGTAACATAAGCCAATGCAGGCGCTGAAATGTCAGTGCTTGAATGCGGTAAGTTACGAATGAGCAGGGCATAGCGCATGTCTACATCAGCAGGAACGGGTATTTCAACCACATGTCCTGAGCCTTTCGCTTCAAGTATTGGATTGCCTTTTTTATCGAGGATTTCTGTTAGTTTAAATATGATGTTGCCTGAAGTGGTCATGAGTTCGAGCACATCGCCCACTACAAAACGGTTTTTGACATCGACTTTCAAATAATCGCCATTGCGTTCCAAAATTTCACCGCAGTATTGTTGATGGTCAAAACTGGATGAACCATTTTCATAATTTTGATATTCGCTATGCACGTGGCGACGTAAAAAACCTTCGGTATAACCACGGTTGGCCAGACCTTCGAGTTGTGTCATGAGTGAGGAATCGAAAGGTTTACCTGCGAGCGCATCATCTATGGCTTTGCGATAAATTTGTGCTGTACGGGCACAGTAAAAATAAGACTTGGTGCGTCCTTCAATTTTTAAAGAATGAATCCCCATTTGGGTTAAGCGCTCAACATGTTGCACCGCGCGTAAGTCTTTTGAGTTCATAAAGTAAGTACCATGTTCGTCTTCTTCAGCAGCAAACATGTCTTCATCATGACGTTGTAGTAATACGGGTTCATCAAACTGATGCTGTGCTTGCATATGCAGTTCATCAGCATTAGAGCTTGAACAGCAGTTGGAGCCTGTATTCAGATTTTGGACTGGGATCACATCGCCATTTTCATCTTGCTGAGTCTCGTGTACTTTGTATTCCCAACGGCATGCATTGGTACATGCCCCCTGATTGGCATCACGTTTATTCATATAGCCGGAAAGCATACAACGTCCAGAGTACGCCATGCATAGCGCACCATGCACAAAAACTTCAATTTCCATGTCTGGTACTTGTTGCTTAATTTCTTCAATTTCATCAATAGATAATTCACGGGACAAAATGACCCGAGTCAGTCCCATGTTCTTCCAAAACTTCACAGTAGCCCAGTTAATGGCATTGGCTTGAACCGAAAGATGCACATCCATGTCTGGAAAATGTTCGCGTACCATCATAATCAGGCCTGGATCCGACATGATCAGGGCATCGGGTTGCATTGCAACCACAGGTGTGAGGTCACGAATAAAGTTTTTGAGTTTTGAGTTATGTGGTTGAATGTTGACGACCACATAAAACTTTTTACCTAAGTCATGCGCTTCTTGAATGCCGATAGCCAGATTGTCATGGTCAAATTCATTATTGCGCACACGTAAACTGTAACGAGGTTGTCCGGCATAGACTGCATCTGCACCATAGGCAAATGCATAACGCATATTTTTAAGCGAACCTGCAGGAGAAAGAAGTTCAGTAACGTGATGAATGCTCATGATTAAACTAAGGCATAGAAAAAATATGGGTTTATTGTAGGGCTTTAAAAAATAGATTCAACCTAGTAAACAACTCGGAATTTAAACGGTTATAGACGCGAAAATTACATGTTCAAATGCTGGATGTGAGTGCTCCATTATAAATGTTTGAATATATGGTTTTATGTGGCTAAGGATAAAAATGAATTTAAATCCCCTTGTTTTATAAAGTAAAAGATCTGTTATATAAAACTTATTCGAGGTTCTAATCATCAAAAAATTGGAGTTCTTTGCGGCCTTTTATCCGAAATAATTAGGGATCATTTTTATTAGATTTGAGGTTAGGCTAGATTTTTTATTTCTGAAATTATTAAAAAATTAAAGAAAATAAGGATAAAAATCCTGCATTGCCCACGAATGGTTTGAGTAAATAGGTAGCAAAACTGAGTAATACCCATATTCTAAATTCTGCGTTGATGTGTTTTATACATCTAGCCCTGCTTCAAGATGTCTTAAAATTTGACAATCATCAATGGTTGATTGAGTTGAGCAAGACTGCCGAAGCTGTTGTAGCTGTATCTGAAATTTTTGCAATTCAATGATTTTTTGTTCGACTTGTTTTAAATGCTCATCGATCAGTTGATTGACAGCACTACAGTCTTGTTGAGGTTTTTGTTCCAGTTCAATCAGGTATTCAATTTCTTTGAGTGAGATATCCAGCGCGCGGCAACGTTTAATAAAGATGAGTCGTTTAAGTGCATTATCTTGATAATAGCGATAATTATTGTCCCCGCGAAAAGAAGGTTCTAATAAATGCTTTTTTTCATAGAAACGAATGGTATCGGCACTTAATCCTGTTTTATGGACTAAGTCTTTCATCAAATAAATAGCAGATGAGTTTTGTTGATTCATTTTGCTTGACCTTAGAGCGACTCCATAGTTTTTAATCATAATAGAAAATGATTACGTCTGAATAGAGGTTGTGTATATGGCATGTTCTTCTTGCAGTTGTGCACCTGCACCGCAAAAGCCAAATAGTAAGTTTAGAACGGCATTGTGGATAGCCTTATTGATCAATTTAGCTATGTTCGTGGTGGAGCTCATTGGTGGGGCTTATGCGCATTCGTCATCTTTATGGGCCGATTCTTTAGATTTCTTTGGTGATGCAGTCAACTATGGTATTTCCCTAGCGGTGCTTGGTGCGAGCTTGTATTGGCGGGCGACAGTGGCATTGCTTAAAGGTATAACCATGGCGCTGTTTGGCTTAGTCGTGATAGGTAAAGTGATTTATGCCTATGTTTTGGGAATTCCGCCTGAAGCCATGACCATGGGGGTGATTGGTGTGATTGCTTTGCTTGCGAATGTGGTTTGTGCCGTCATTTTATATGCCTTTAGAGAAGGTGACTCTAATATGCAATCGGTCTGGCTTTGTAGCCGAAATGATGCGATTGGGAATGTGGCGGTTATTTTTGCTGCAATAGGTGTGTTTGGTACAGGCAGTTTGTGGCCAGACATAATCGTGGCAGGCATTATGGCGACTTTAGGTATGACGGCGGGTTATCAAGTGGTGAGCAAAGCGTTATCTGAGCGCAAAAAAAGTATATTAGAAAATTCGACTGCACAATAAAAGTGAGAGTGCTTCTACGGTTTAATTCTAGATTTAATACTACTGCTGGAAATTAATGCTTGGCATTCATAAGATGTGAATTCACTCCATATTCAAGAGTTGGATACGTGAGTGTACAAGGACGTTTAGCTACTGAGGTGAATTAATGAGTTCGTAAACTCATCTTGCTCCAAAAGTTATTCCATAGACTTAAATATTCAGTTTGAAGTTGCTGGAAATACAGAGCCTGTTCAGGTTTATAGCATTGTGTGAATAGCACCCAAACGTCGTCTTCATGATTGTCATCGTTAGCAAGGGTTGTATCACATGTTTCTGCAAGGCCATGACATGCATAGTATCCTTGGGTAAATAAAGGATCATAGGCTGCGAGATTAGTTCTGAGTGCTTCACTAAACTTAATCACTTGTAATTCAGTACAAGCCAAAATGAGCAGCAAGTCTGCATAAGAATGAATATGTTCTTGAATAAATTGTGCGATTGCAAATGCTTCAGGCTCGGTCTGTTTTTGATCGGTGACATTGAGTTCAAGTTGCTGCATCAGTTGAAGGAAATAGACCAAATGCGATTTAGAGGGTGAGCTTTTCTCAAGTTGATGGGTATTAAAACCCAATTCATCTAGAAGATTTAGTGACAACAAATAACGTGCATATATCTTGGCTGCAATGCGGTCTTGCTCCACGATATTACTGTCGTGCTCAAGTTGCAGTGCTTGATACATAGCCATACTCAAAGCATCAGTGAAAATTTTGACAATGGCGGTAAAATAATTCAGATGAATAAATTTCAGCTGTTCAAGGCTCAGTTGGCATTGATGCAGCCGTGTCAGTATCGGATGTTGAAATAAAATATGTTCGGCTGTCGTTTGTTTCAAGCGGATGATCGCTTGAGTATTGGTTGCCCATGACGCTGAGCTTAAGGATCGTTCAATAAAGCGCAAAACTTCTGCGCGGGTATGTTCAGACTGGGTGAAGGAGAGAGCATTCATATACGAAGTAAATTTTAATTGTCATCATTTTTATCATAGTGAAAAAGATCCGACTCTTCTAGTGTTTTATTTATTTTAAAAACTATATATTTCAAATGGTTATTTTAATATTGATATTGTTTCTTATAAAAAAACGGTGTTGATCTAAATTTGATATATAATATCGTCTTCAATCGATGTATTTCGTTTTCATGTGCTGTTCTTTTGGGTTAATGGCTTAATTTTAAAGTTTTGTGCATCAGGTAAAATAAATGTCAAAAAAAGAAGACATCATTAACACAGCGCTTAATCTCTTTAACTCACATAGTTATAATTCTATCGGTGTGGATCGGATTATTAGCGAGTCTGGCGTTGCTAAAATGACGTTTTACAAATACTTCCCATCTAAAGCTAAATTAATTGAAGAATGCTTAGTGACAAGAAACCAAAATTTACAGCAGTCGCTTGAAGCGACGATTGCTGCATGTGACCCAAGTGATTATCTCTCCCATATTCGTGCAATTTTTGAATGGTACCATGCTTGGTTTCATAGCGCGGATTTTAATGGTTGTATGTTCCAAAAGGCAGTTGAAGAAATTTCAAAAATTTATCCTTCTTCGCTACAGCCTGCAATTGATTATAAAGAATGGTTAAAAGGCAAGTTATGTCAGGCTTTGAATCGTCTAGGTGTGAAGCAGGATGAACAGTTGGCGGCTTTTTTATCGAGTATTTTGGATGGCATGACCATACAAGCGCAAATCGATCCGAAGCAAGTGCATTTGGAAGATTATTGGAAGCGTGTGAATACTTTAATTCAAATGGAACTTTCAGCTGCCTAATATATCAACTTTAATCTTAGAGTTAACCCAATACACATTATATTGCTGGCTTAAATGAGTTTAAAATAAATCACGTACAAATAAATAAGCGCGATAACGGTTAAGTTATCGCGCTTTGCTGATAATGATTATGTTCCATATCGCACATTATTTGACAATAATGCATGATATGGATATGAGCAACTTAAAGTGCCTTCTTATATTTTTTTACCCTCTGAATGTTTTCGGTCATTCAGTATTTCAGCAAAAATAGACAGACTTGTCTGTTTTGTTGAATTATAGAGACTTTGTGGAGAAAAACAACCAATCTATCTTTATTCTGGCTGAAATTTATTCATCATGCTTAATATCCCTTAAAACATGTAAGGTATTCATTATTTATTGAGTTATTTACCCGAATGATTAAGACAACTCGGCGGTAAATAAATGGTGAATTCATTGATTGGTTCAATCAATACACTATAAGGTTTAAGCTGATCTTCATAGCATACAAGATTGAGCCTTGCTAAAAGTTCAAAGCGAGCATAATGCAGCGTTGCAGGTTTTGGATGTAAGCGCCCATGCCACACACGATAGCTGCCGAGTTTTCCATCGCGGCGATGGTAAAATCCTGCCAAAGGATGAGTCAAGAAGACCTGATAACTTTCTAAATTGGGAAAGCCTTCAAAATGCCATGGGTCATGTTCGGACTGAGACAAATGCACATCTGAAGTGGCCCATGCCGATTGGGTACGCATTTTATATTGTGTATATCGACCCTCTGCATCTTGCTGGCAATCAAACTCAATCTGTGCAGAATGCCACGGTAGTTGCCAAACATAACGAGGAACGATCAGTGTCCAAGAGTCCAAAGTCGTTCCTAAAAACCAAACACAACGTTCTTGTGTCTCCTGATCAATCACGTAGACTCGATAATTGGTTTGCCCCATCGTGAATTTTGGAAAAGGGTAAACTGCGGAGCTGAAATCGACATCGATAAAGGGGACTACCGACATCAGTGCATGTTGTTTGCCTTGGTACTGGACCGTGTCTAACTTAAACCGTGCTGGAATGATCTCTTTAAACCGCGCTGGGTCGACGGTATAAGTAATGAGGGCAAAATGCTGGAGTTTGCACTGTACATCGAGGCCGCTGGGCTTGGGTTTTGGATGTAAATAGTCTTTAAATTTGAGTTCTGGAAAGGTCATGGGTTTAAATTCTAGATTTGTTATTTTTTTTAATATTAGATAAAACTATGCGTAGAGTAAATAAAAAACCGAAGCCTAAGCTTCGGTTTTTTAATATATTTATACGATCTTATTTTTCAACGAATGCACGTTCAATCACGTAGTCACCAAGTACACCCATACGTGGCGATTCTTTTAAACCATGTTGGTCTAGAAGTGCAGCAACGTCATCGAGGAATGCTGGGCTACCGCAAAGCATTGCACGATCCGTTTCTGGGTTAAAACGTGGTAAACCGATCTTCTCAAAAATCTCGCCAGTTTCAATCACAGTTGTGACACGACCTTGGTTTGGATAGTCTTCACGAGTAACCGTTGGGTAGTAAACCAATTTGTCTTTAATGCCTAGCTCTTCAAAGAACTCATTGTTCGGAAGTTCGTCTAAAATGAGGTCTTGGTAAGCCAACTCAGAAATGAAACGTGTACCATGAACCACAATCACTTTCTCAAAACGTTCGTACGTTTCAGGATCACGAATGGTTGCTAAGAACGGCGCAAGACCTGTACCAGAAGAAAGCAGGTATAAGTTTTTACCTGGGTTTAAGTCATCAAGCACTAAAGTTCCAGTTGGTTTTTTAGATACCAAAATTTCATCGCCCACTTTAACTTTTTGTAAAATAGAGGTTAACGGGCCATCTGGAACTTTAATTGAGAAAAACTCAAGTTCTTCTTCGTAGTTTGCACTAGCAATAGAATAAGCACGCATTAACGGTTTGCCATTTACTTCAAGGCCGATCATCACAAATTGACCGTTTTTAAAACGTAGAGCAGTGTCGCGCGTCGTTTTAAAAGAGAATAAAGTATCATTCCAATGGTGGACGTGAGTAATCTTTTCGACGTTGAAAGCAGCCATTAAAGGTCTCAATAAATTATCAAATTAGAACAGGTTGCTATTCTAATCTAAAATCATTCTCGATAAACTGAATATATTTAATTGAGCTTATTAGAAAAAGTGATGATGACTGAGTTAACCTTGCCAATTATTGGCTATATGCACTCTTCTTATAAGGAAAAGTTTGGTATTCCTCGTCAGCCTAATTTGGTTCAAGTGGAATCGTATATTGAAATGCTAGCACCCTATAATGATGTTCTAGCCTTTGAAGGAATTGTGGCATTTAGTCATTTATGGTTGGTGTGGCAGTTTCATGACAATAAAAATCCAGAAAAAACCCAGTTTCGTACACAAGTTCGTCCGCCACGCTTAGGGGGCAATAAAAAAATAGGGGTATTTGCTACGCGCAGCATGTATCGTCCTTCACCGATTGGTCTATCGGTGGTGAGGCTCAAGTGCGTCAAAAAAGAGGGGAAGTCAGTTCGAGTGTATGTCACAGGAAGTGATTTACTAGATGGCACCCCAATTGTTGATATTAAACCTTATATTCACTACTCAGATGCAGTTATAGATGCGGAAAGTGGCTATGCGCAAGATGAACCTAAACGTAAATCGGTGATATGGTCGGATCGGGCGATCGAACAGAAGCAGCAGCTTTTGATGAGTGAAAAACTTTCACTACAGACCGTACAAGAGCTTGAAGCCGTTTTATCTTTAGATCCCAGACCGGCGTATCAGGATGATGAAGCGCGAATTTATGGGATGAAATTTGCAAATTTAGATGTGAAATTTAAAGTGAATGAAACGTGTATAGAAATACAGGAGCTATAAGCTCCTGTATCGATTCAAACTTAAACCCACTGAGTTATTCGGAATAGATTTAAAACTTCAGGTTTTGTTTTAAATAATTTGCTGCAACTGAATTGTATAAATCACAACCTTTATTTAACCCATCTGCCTTAGTTAAACGAGCGGTTTTCTCGTCGACAGACACATTCATTTGATTTATTCGCTCTTTCTCTGATTGAATATCATTTGCAAGATTGGACTCTACGCCAGCAGTTTCTTTTGAACTTGTATAGTAGGCGCCTTTATATTGAGTGTATCCACTAAAAGCGTGTGCTTCGGTTTCATCGTGGCTGTAATGATAGGCAAGCGCATTATTAAATTTTGTGTATTTAAAATATTTCTGCCCAGTTTGGCTGGCAAAAGCCGTTGCGTATTCATTAAAGTCCTGTTGATATACATCTTCTGCTTCAGATAAGAGTAAATATTCCTGATTATTGGAGTATTCTGTTTCCTGTAAACAGGTTGAACCCGCTGGGAATTTTAATGCTTGGTATGCTTTTAATTTTGTATTGATTTCATCTGGATACTTCACGCTATATTGAGGATAGTCCAAGTTCCAATTCAGGTCAGGGTCTACAGTTGAAAGTACGCTTTCACCAGCAATATTACGCTGAGCCACAGTTGTGGTGAATTCTAAACCTGTAGATCCGATTGCGGAATAAGGCCGAAGTTTGATTTGATTATTGATGAAGGTCATTTGGCCAATTAAAGCGCCATAGCTATTGGTAGGGCCGAATGTTTGATACTCGCCTTGTTCAGTTAAGTAAATTTCATTTGTATCATCATCTGCATCGAAAGTAGCATAAGCTTTGCCATCAGCCAGCGTAATTTTTGTATTTAGCACGCCAAAATCAACAGCTTGAGTATGTGAGTCATACCAATAATCAATACGAACAGTTTCCCATTGTTGGGCTGTATTTGTATTATTAGAGTTATTATTTGAAGAATTACTGGATGTTGAGTTATTGCTAGTACTGGTATTGTTAGAACTCTCAGAACTTCCGCCACCACACGCGCTAAGCATTAATGCACTAAAAACTGCAAGCGATAATATTTTAAATTTCATAAAGATCCCGATTCAAAAATATATTATTAATAAAGTTATTGTTTAAAAATGAAGCGGGCTGATTATAGATTAATATGATGAAAATAAAAAATTAATTATTTAAATCGAATTAATAAATCGTCCACCAAAGTAGCCCAATCAAAACCACCATATGCAAAATCTGAATCGGGGCAAAAGCAATAAAGTATTGCTTGCCACCTGTTAAGGCGGCATTAACGGATTTGGCAACAGCGTGTACAGCCAAACCTAAGATAAATGCTGACATTGCTGCCGTGTCTGTCGGAGCCCCTTGCATCACGACTGTTGCCATCGCTGCATGAATTTCAAATAAAGAGGCCAACAAAGTCCCAGCGATTAAACCTGCATCTCCCAGCCAAAGGTTGAGTCCATACACAACCGCTTGGATGAGCGTCAAAGTCAGAGCAATAATGCCAGCCTCTTTTAGGCTAAACATGCGTGAATCAGTGGGTTGATGTTGTTCTTGCGCAGGTGCAGATCGTACCAACATGTAGGCACAGATCCCTAAAAGGACACTTGCCACAAGGGTCGGAAGCAGTATGGTTTTGAGCCAAAGTATACTCACACCTGCAACTATTATCAGCAATTGCAACAAAGTTGCAATACAGGACATGAGTGCTGCACCTGCATTGGGTTTGGCGAGTGCTCGACCTGCACGTACTTCCATCCCTAAGCTGGCAACTGTCGCTGTACTCGATACAAAACCTGAAGCGATTGCCGATAAAATCATGGCATTTTTAGTGCTCAGCAGTCGTTTGGCGATATGTGCAAGCGCTTGAACAGCAAGAATGAGCGTGACTAATTTTAAAATAATATAGGGATTCAACACAGCACCCCATAAAGGCGTATTCGGCGTTAAGGGCAGGGCAATTAAAATCAGCGCTAGGAGAAAGATACCGTCTTTAAACTCAGCCTCAGTAATCCATTTCCCCGCAATGCTGTGCATCGGATGTTTGGTCATTAAAATAATGGTCAGGAGCACGGCTAAACCTGCCGCTAGAGGTGTATTCCATAAGCACATCGCCCCGATAAAATAAGTCATGACAAAGGCAAGTTCAGTGGTTGAACCCAAATCTTCTGTTTGGTTTTTCATTGAGAATATAACTATGCCGCCGATGATCAGTGCACCGACAATGCCAATATTGACACCAAATAAAAAACAAATAGCGCCGAGGAGTGCACAAATTGCAAAGGAGCGTAGTCCTGCAAAGCTCTGTTGGTTTTCACGTTGTTTACTTCGTTCACGTTCTAAACCAATCAATAGGCCACAGCCTAATGCTGAAGCCAAGGTGATGAGGACCTCAGATAAAGCTAAGTTGTTAATGGAAACTATGCTGAAGTCCAAGCCTATCTCACAAAATCTAATGACCTGTCTAAAATATAGGCGAATGCTGAAGGTGGATTCAAGTTAAAAGAGCAAGATTTGTGAGTAAATTCGTGATTATATTGATGAGCTTGGCTGCTCCTCGATATTTGTAGGATTTGCTTATGCTTTGTGCGAATGAATACAGAAAATCTTGCTATAGTGGGGTTATGTTTGGGGACGTATAACAATGAATTTTAATTTTGAAATTGATACCACTTGGTGCTTAGATCAACTGTTTAAAGATGGGCGAATTACTGAAAAAGAAAAAAATCTAGTACAAACCTCGCACCGTCAACGCGATCAATTGAAGTGGCATCCTTTACAGTGGATTGCTCATTTTAATCTGGTGGATCAGTCGCATCCACAGTCGAGACTGACATTAAATCGGCTGTGTCAGTGGCTAGCCGAAAAGACCCAATTACCGTTTTATGTGATTGATCCACTCAAAGCCGATGTGCAAGCTTTGACTTCGGTGATGTCTCAAGAATTCGCCTTCCGCAATAAAATCTTGGCAGTAGAAGTTCAGGCTAATCAAGTTTTGATTGCAACAGATCAGCCGTATATGAAAGATTGGATTGCAAATTTGGAGCAGAATGTTGCACCGAAAAAAATCCAGCGTGTATTACTCAGCCCTGAACAATTACAGCGCTATATGGTCGAGTATTATCAGGTGAGTCGCGCCGTCAGTAACTCCCAGAAGTCTGGGAGTTATGACCGTGATAATAAAGGCGTTGAAGCACTTTTACAGTTGGGTGATAGTCAAAACCCTGATGCCAATGACCAACACATTGTTAAATTAGTCGACTGGGTTCTACAGTTTGCTTTTGAGCAAGGTGCCAGTGATATTCACTTAGAACCACGTAAAGACAACGGCAAAGTTCGTTTCCGTATTGATGGAGTGCTGCATACGATTTATAACATGCCTGCCAATACTTTAACCGCAGTGATTTCGCGGATTAAAATTTTAGGTCGAATGAATGTGGCGGAAAAACGTAAACCACAAGATGGACGGTTAAAAACACGGACACCGAAAGGGCAAGAAACAGAACTACGTCTTTCGACTTTACCGACTGCTTTTGGTGAAAAGTTGGTGATGCGTATTTTTGACCCTGAAGTTTTAGTGCGCAGTTTTCAGCAGTTGGGTTTTGAAGGGCATTTGCTCAGTGATTGGCAAGCGCTGACTTCGCATAGTCACGGCATTATTTTAGTGACAGGGCCAACGGGTTCAGGTAAAACCACCACGCTTTATTCTTCTTTGAAACAATTGGCTACCGAACAGGTGAACGTCTGTACCATTGAAGACCCAATTGAGATGTTAGAGCCGAGTTTTAACCAAATGCAGGTGAATACAGGCATTGATCTTGGGTTTGCTGATGGTGTTCGCGCGCTGATGCGTCAAGACCCTGACATTATTATGGTCGGTGAGATTCGTGACCATGATACGGCCAATATGGCGATTCAGGCCGCACTTACAGGGCATTTGGTGCTGTCCACTCTGCATACTAATGATGCACCTTCCAGTCTAACGCGTTTGCATGATTTAGGCGTACAACCGTTCTTAACCGCGGCAACCATTTTAGGGGTATTGGCACAGCGTCTCGTACGTCGTTTATGTCCACATTGTAAAGTTGAAAAGCAAATCAACAGCCAAGAATGGGAGCATCTGACTTTTGATTACATTATGGAGATGCCTGAAAAAGTCTTTACCGCAGTGGGATGTGAAGAGTGTCGTCAAACGGGCTACAAAGGACGAGTCGGCATCTATGAGTTTATGCCCGTGAGTTTAGAGGCAAAGCAACTGATTGGTGCCAATGGTGACTTGACTGCACTGCGTCAACAAGCCAAAAAAGAAGGCATTGAGCCTTTAAGAATTGCGGGTGCTCGTAAAGTTTTAGAAGGCGTCACGACACTAGAAGAAGTGTTACGTGTCGTCCCACTTAACTAAGCGTTTAATGCTTTAATTGAATCTTTCTTAAGATTCAGCTCATCTAGCTTTGGTTTAATGACTTCATCAAATAGATGAACAATTAAATAGAGGTACTGGATATGAATATGATGATGAAAGCGTTATTGGTTGCAGGTGTTATTGGCTCAACCACTGTCGCTGTAGCAAACACCGCAGTGAACCAAGCGGCAGTTGCTGCTTCAACACCAACTACAGTTAAGCATGCGTTAACATTAAAAGATGACAGTCACGTCCAGTTAAAAGGTTATGTGGTCAAAGCCATTGGGGATGAGAAGTATGAATTCCGTGACCAAACTGGTTCAATTACTGTCGACATTGATGATGAATTATGGGGTGGCAAAGCAATTTCGGCTAAAACACCTGTAACCATTATCGGTGAAGTAGATATTGACTACAAACCAGCAAAACGCGTTGAAATTGACGTAGATCAAGTGAAATTCTAAACACACTTGCCCAAGCTCAATTCAATTTTGATTGGGCTTTCTTAAAAAAACCACAGGGCTAAGATTTGATCTTAGCCCTGTGGTTTTTGTATTTTGAGTCATTTCACGGCATGATCTAAACAATAGTGATTAGGCAGGTTAAGCAGTGCGGATATTATTAGCAGAAGATGATGCCTCTCAAGCTGAGAGTATTAAAACTTGGCTTGAAATGGATGGCTACAGTGTCGACTGGGTGGAACGGGGCGACCATGCCATTTTAGCCATTGAACAGCATCAGTATGACTGTGTGCTTTTAGATCGTGGTTTGCCACATGCCACAGGTGATGACATTTTGCTGAAAGTCCGTGGCAAGAACCTATCGACTCCTGTGATTTTTCTCACAGCGCGTGACAGTATTCGAGATCGGGTCGAAGGGCTAGACTTGGGCGCCAATGATTATTTGGTCAAACCTTTTAGTCTAGAGGAATTGTCCGCTCGAATTCGCTTACAACTTCGACAGCAGCATAGCAGCTCGCAGGTATTGAGCTATGCCAATATTCAGCTCGATCCACAAGCCAAAAGTGTGACTCAAAATGGTCAAGCTGTTAATTTAACTGCCAAAGAGTTTCAAATTTTGCATAAATTGATGCTCAAGCCCGAATATGTTGTTACGCGGGAACAACTTGAGGAAAGTCTTTATGCATGGGGCGATGAAATCGAAAGTAATGCGATTGAGGTCTTTATTTATCAATTACGAAAAAAACTCGGTAGTCATTGTATTAAAACCATACGTGGTTTGGGCTACAGAATGAATCAGGACACATAATGGCTCAGCCAATTTCACTGCAGCGTCAGCTTGTTAAAAGTTCGCTCCTCAGTTCGATACTGGCGGGGCTTTTGGCATTGCTGATGTTTATTGGGGTGTCGGTTTATCAGACCATGACTATGCAAGATGAAATCATGGATGAAATGGCCGATATGTTGCTGGCAGATGATTTAACGGTCAGCAATGGTCAAGCCTTGGCAGAGCTTAGTGATGAGTTTGATATTCGCTATCGACTCGATAATGCACAGCAACTTTTGACTGCATCCGAAGATGTGCCTGAAAAAATTACCGTTGATCATTTGAGTTTGGTTTCAGATGCACCTTATGGCTTTTATTGGTCAGAGCATAAACTGTGGCGTATTTATACTGCACAGGATAATCACGGTTTACAGGTTCAAGTGACCCAGTCGATGTCCGAACGTTTCCATGCATTTTGGCAAAGCATCCTAGTTTTCAGCGGTGTGTTGTTTTTAGTCTGGTGTGTACAGTGGTTGTTGATGCATTTTGCCATTCGACGTAAATTTCGGGTGATACACCAAGTTTCAGAGCAAATTTCAAATAAATCGGTCAATGATTTAGCACCTATTTCTATGCCAGAACCTGAGCTGATTGAGTTGCAACCGATGCTATCTCAGCTGAATGCCTTGTTGGCGCGTTTAGACCAAGCTTTAGTGGCAGAGCAGCGCTTTACCGCGGATGCTTCACATGAGTTACGTTCTCCACTGTCTGCGATACAAATGCGACTTCAGGTGCTCAAGCGCAAGTTCCCTGAACTTGAAAGTGAGTTCAAACCGATCCAGCAAGATGTCAGTCGTGGGGTACAGGTGTTGGATAATTTGTTATTGCTGGCGCGTCTAGACCCTGAGCAAAAGGAGGGCTTGGCGAAGACTAAGTTTGACTTCAGTCTACTAATGCAGGACGTGATTAAAGCTTTACAGCCGTTTGCTGACTCAAAACAGATTAAAATTAACGTGGTGCTTGCAGAGCAAGCCTGTGTCTTGGCCAATGAGCAGCTCTTATTTAGCGCACTTCGCAATTTGCTCGACAATGCCATTCGCTATAGCCCCGAGCAGGCACAAGTTTTTGTCAATCTCACGATTGAAAAACAGCAGCTCAGACTGAGGATTGAAAATAGCGGAAATGGGGTCGATGCAGCAGTTATCCAGCGTTTAGGTGAACGCTTTTATCGGGCTTTAGGTACAAAAACACAAGGTTCAGGCTTAGGCTTATCGATTTGTCAGAAAATTGTCGATTTACATGCAGGGCAGCTGTTATTTAGTTCATCCGACTTAGGCGGTTTAAAAGTGGAACTGCTGTTAAATGCGCTTGAGGTTTAGATATGCAGATTGTGATCTGTGATAAAAACAGGATAAATGATCAAACTTAAAGACATTAAAAAGCAGTACGCGCTGACATACTGCTTGTTTCCACGATTATTATTATTGGGTTTTTATAGTTCTTATTTGGTAAGAATGAGTCGATTATTGCGAGTGAGTCGTAGACGATACTCTTCTCCAGCATGCATAATGCGAATTTCACGGCCTAGGGCAAATAAGTTGTTTGAGTGTAGCATTGGTAGTGAATGGGTTGTTTCGTTACGAGTAAATAAGCTAAATGGTGCGTTCATTCTGGCGACTCCGTGGTATATGTTGAACGATTTAAATGATAATCATTATCGAATAAGGCTGTCAACATTTTCTCGCTGAAAATATAAAAAACTTCAATATCGTTACATGCAATCACTCAATACACTACACATCTGAAATGGAATCTGATTATGTCAAAACCTTTGGTTCAAGTTGCTATAGCCATCCTTTTACATCAAGGCAAAGTGTTGGTGGGTTGGCGTCAGGCGGAACAGCATCAGGGCAATAAGCACGAATTTCCTGGAGGGAAGGTGGAAGTAGGTGAAACGCCTGAGCAAGCCTGTCGCCGTGAAGTGTTAGAAGAAGTAGGAATTGATATACAAGATTGGCATGCTTTTGACTGTATTCAGTTTGAATATGACGATGTGATTGTCAATTTGCATTTATTTCATGCTGTGGTATCAAATCATCTATTGGCAGATATTCACTCACCATGGGCGTGGTTCAAGCGTGCCGAATTACAAGATCTTAACTTTCCAAAAGCCAATCAGGCCATTTTGAAGCGACTCTATGCTGCACCCGTGATTAAAATTTCAGATCAAATCGATCTGTTGAAGGATTTGCCTGAACAACAAGTGCTGTATTGGCGAGTGCCTGCCAGCCCTGAACATATTTTAAAAATTGCAGAACTGAGTGTAGAACAATTGGCACGGGTGATTGTAAATATAGAATTATGGAAAGGTTTAAATTCACTACAACAGCAGGCAGTTGCGGCCATACACCTGAAACAATCTCAACTGATGCAATTGAGTAAAGGAGAGCTGAATGTTGGGCAGCGTTATATAGCGGCCTGTCATGACCGTCGCAGTGCCGAACATGCACAAGAAATTGGCTGTGATGCTCTTTTACTCAGCCCTGTACTTGAAACGCTCAGCCATCCAAATAGTGAAACTTTGGGTTGGGAACAGTTGAGCTTGATTGCAGAAGAGATTCATATCCCGATTTTTGCTCTGGGCGGCTTACAGTTAGCCGATTTAGCCAAAGCACAAAGTTATGGCGCTTATGGTATAGCAGGGCAGCGCTCCATCTAACGGAGCGTGCTTTTAAGACAGACTTTTGATTGCCGTTTGGGCTTGTTGAATGATTTTCTGATTCTTCTGCATTTGACCTGCTTTTAAGATAATGCTCCAAAGCTGCTTTTTCATGGCGTTGCTTTGGGCATAACTCAAGCCGCGACGTGCAAGCGATTCCGCATTTGCAGGTTGTTTTTGTTGATTGGCAATTAAAGCCAAATACAAAAAGGTCTCACTCGACTGTGGTGCTAAACGCTGTGCTTGCATGGCGTAGCTTTGTGCTTGACTCCACTGGCCTTGGCGATAGGCCGTTTGTGTTTTTTGCATCAGACTTTTAAAAGCAGGAAGCTGTCGCCCATCATCAAACTGTTGTTTGCTTTTCTGCTCAGGAATCACAATCTTCTGACGTTGAATTTCTTCGCGATCATAAGGATGAATTGTTACCCCTGAAGGTGTTTTCTGCTCTTTATCCGACTGTGTCGGCTTTTCAGGTATCTTTTTTTCAGCTGGCTGTGGGAGACTTTGACAGCCTGCCACAGTCACAATGGTTACTAAGATACTTAAACGTTTAAACCACATCAAAATTTAAATCCGTCCTATTTATTCAGGTTGATAGCTACCACTCGAAATGACTTGCGTCTCATCTTCTAAGTTTCGCTGCATGTTCGATTCACTTTCACGAATATAGTTGTCTATGCTGTCGCCTTGTTCAGGTGTAGCTTGGTAACCATCTGTTTCAGGACTGTAAGTGGGTTCAACTTGATAATGTGGTAAGCCACATGCAGTTGCTTTACGTGGTACGGTGTTTCGCAAGAGGGGAATATACATTGCGCCCTCACAACCTTGAGCAGCAAGATAACCCGTGCCACGATCAATCCAATGCCATTGCACATCATCAGGTTGGCGTAAGTTGACTGGTTTTTGACGCAGCTGGCTCATTACATTGGTCCACACTGGCAACGCGCCTGAAGAACCTGTTAAGCCAGTTTGTTTGTTGTCATCTAAACCTAGCCAAACCACAGAAACATAATTGCCCGAGTAACCGGCAAACCATGAGTCACGGGTGTCATTGGTGGTCCCAGATTTGCCTGCAAGCTGAAGTGAGTTCGGTAAAGTGTTATAAGCTGAACGACCTGTCCCTGAGGTCATCACTTGTTGTAGACCATAGTTCAGGACATAAGCCGAAGCAGGGTTAATGGTTTGTTGGACATTTAAGCCATAACGGGTTAGTAAGCGACCATTTTGATCGACAACAGTACGAATGGATTTAGTCGGATACTTAAAACCGCCTGTGGCAAAGTTGCCATAAATGCTGAGCATTTCCATCGGAGACATGTCTACCGCACCCAAGAAAATGGATGGATAGGTTGGAATATTACTGGTCACACCAAAACGTTTTAGGTGGTTACTAAACGTCGATAAACCAAACTCTTGACCAAGGCGAACTGCTGACAAGTTATATGAATTAGACAGTGCCTGTACCATCGGCACAACGCCATGTTCGCCACCGCTATAGTTCTTAGGTGTCCATGCTTTACCATTGGCTTGAATACTAATACTACTGTCTTCAATTGGGCTGGCCCAGTTGTAACGTCCCGACTGAATCGCACTGAGGTAAATCACAGGTTTAAGCAGTGAGCCGACCTGACGTTTGGCATCGAGTGCACGGTTAAAACCAGTAAAGTCTTGGGTTGAACCAACAGCTGCGACCAATTCACCATTTTCAGGATGTGCAACTAACACAGCACCTTGCAGCTCTTTTAGACGGCTTGAGCCACGGCTTAAGCGACCAACAGTCGATTTAAATGCATCTTGAATTTTGGTTTGGGCAATCGGATCGAGCGTTGTAAAGATGCGTAGACCTTGGTTGGTCAAATCACCTTCTTGGTATTCGGTACGTAACTGACGGCGTACAATGTCTAAGAAATCTGGGAAACGTGAAGGGCCGAGAGTCGGTTTGGCAATCACATTTAAAGGGCGAGCCGTTTCAGTTTCATATTGTTCTTGGGTCAGATAGCCCATGACCAACATGTTGTTTAAAACAATATTACGGCGTTTTTTCGCAGCTTCTGGGTTACGCCAAGGGTTATATAAGGTTGGACCTTGTACCAAACCCACCAAATAAGCTTGTTGCGCAATATTTAGCTCACGCAAAGGCATCCCGAAGTAAAACTGCGAAGCCAAACCATAACCATTAATAGAATAGTTGCCATTTTGACCGAGGTTCACTTCATTGAGATAGGCTTCTAAAATTTCATCTTTGTCATAGTGAAATTCGACCAATAAAGCCATAAATGCTTCATTGACTTTACGCTTAATGGTTTTTTCAGGGGTGAGATAGAAGTTTTTCACCAACTGTTGGGTCAGTGTTGAACCACCTTGACGTTTTCCACCCGTGACATTACTCACAATCGCACGTGCCGTACCACGAATCGAAACGCCGTGGTGACTATAGAAATTACGATCTTCTGTTGCAATTAAAGCCTCAATTAAAGGCTTAGGGACTTTGTCGAGTTTAATCAGGACACGGTCTTCATTATGCTGCGGATAAATCCCGCCAATCAGCATCGGCTCTAAACGTGCAATCCCTGTAGATGAGGGTTTAGTTGCACTGACTTCAGCCACTTGCTCATTGGCAAAGGTGACTTTAAGCACTTGTTCAGGCTCGATACTATCACCGAAGTCAAAGCCACGAGTGTGTACATATAGCTCATTGCCAGAACTGACAAAGTTCCCTGATTTGGTATAGTTTTCCGAGGACTTATAGCCCAAAAGTTTTAACTCTTGAGTGAAGTCAGCCTGACTGACAGGGGCATTGGTATACACTTCGAGTGGGCGTGCGAATACCTTCGCAGGAATGTCCCAGCGCTTGCCTTCAAACTTGTCACGTACAACGGAGTCGAGTCTTATTAAATAAATACTAAACACCAAGAATGCTGCAATGACTAAGATGCAGAAGATCAGTGCAATTAAACCTATGCCACGTTCTGACTTCATAAATACGAATAAGATCCTGAGAAATTGTGCTAATCATGCGAAGCTTTTCGCTAATTTGCAATAATTAAACTGTGAACAAACTGAAATATAGACAATTCCGCGTGTAGCAGCAGTCACTTTAGTTTTTGAATCAATTTAAATAAATAATGTTATGATAGGCGGGAATCGTAGCGGAGCGATGTTGCAGGTGCAAATTTCACATAAAACATTTCGAAACATAGGCTTAATTGGACGTCCAGATAAGTCTTCAGTTGTCGAAACCTTATGTCTTATTCATGATCATCTACTCAGCTTAGGGTTACATCCCGTTTTTGATGCGCAAACCGCTGAACTGGTTCCTTATAAAAACACACAAACGGTGAGTCGTGCACTTCTGGGTGAAGTGGTCGATTTGGTGATTGTGGTGGGCGGGGATGGCTCACTTCTGCATGCTGCACGTGCCTTGGTCAAATTTAATACCCCTGTAATGGGTGTAAACCGAGGGCGTTTGGGTTTTTTAACCGACATCAAGCCGACTGAAGTGATTTTTAAGCTCGATCAAGTCTTAAAAGGTGAGTTTCAGTTAGATCGTCGTTTCTTATTGGAAATGGAAATTCGCTCAAAGGGCGAGACGATTTATGATGCGATTGCCCTAAACGATGTGGTATTACACTCGGGTAAGTCGGTGCATATGATTGACTTCGAACTCAATATCGATGGTCAATATGTCTACCGTCAACACAGTGATGGTTTGATTGTATCGACGCCTACGGGTTCAACCGCTTATTCGTTGTCAGGTGGTGGCCCAATCGTGCATCCGGGGATGGATGCGATTGCTTTGGTACCGATGCATCCACATACTTTGTCTTCACGCCCGATTGTGGTGGGTGGTCATAGTGAAATTAAGCTTCTGATTCGTGAAAACCGTGTCTTGCCGATGGTCAGTGCCGATGGTCAACACAGTGTTTCACTCAATGTGGGTGATAGCTTACATATTCGTAAGCACCCCTTTAAACTGAATTTATTACATCCACCGGGTTATGATTTTTATATGTCATGCCGTACTAAACTCGGTTGGAACCAAGATTTTGACTCTTTTCAACAGGATTAAATCATGAATATTGAACAGATGCTTTCTATTTTAGATGCCGATATTGTTGAGCGTTTAAAAACAGCTGTAGAAATTGGTAAATGGCCGAATGGCGTTGCGTTGACTGCTGAACAACGTCAAACTTGTATGCAAGCCGTTATTGCTTGGGAGCATCAGAATACTCCTGAAAAAGAACGTACGGGTTATATTGATAAAGGGCATAAAGAAGAAGGTGAGGAGTGTGATTCTCATGTGCCTGAACCAGAATTTAAACCTATTCGCTTTATTTAATTGATTAAAAATACGTTGAATCGCTCAGCAACAGATGCTTGGTGATTCAACAACTCAATCTAACAAGAATACCTTCAAACTGTTTCAATCATTATGCTTATAAAAATAATAAAGCTCACTCGACTCAGTTTATTCTTCATTACTGTAATTTCGACCAATGTATTTGCTGAGCGAACAAGTGATGCAAGAAAAATTGAATGTTTATTAGATGTTTCTGTGTTACCGAGTCAAAATTTTCAAAATCCCGTCACACAATACACATCAATGAAAAATGATGGTTATCCGATGTTATTGATTGGAATAAAGATCCATAACGCCCATGCAGGTGAAGCATCGAAAAAGATAAAAAGCCATCAAATCTATTGTTCAAACCTCATTGGACAACAAAAAGATGTTTATTTATCTGGCCCTTATCAATCTCAAAAAATTGAGATCCATATTGGTGATCAGTTGATACTCAGAAATATTCATTCTTCAGGAAAGCATTATCCTTACTGGGCCGACTTTTACTGGGTCGAAAAGCGTGACGAATAACGTTCACGCTTTTGTTTGTCCCCTCAGCTTAGAAACGGGTGTGCCAAAGCTGCTTGGCCTGTTGCATGGCATCGCTATACGTATCGCAGACGCCCATGGTATATAGCGCAATACCAATGGTTTCAGTCACTGCCATTTCACCATATTCATGCTGTTTTTCACCCAGCCAAACTGCTTTAAACTCAGCCAAATCTAACTCTTCTTCAATTGGGCTTCGGTTGTCGGTGAGTTTAGGTAACTCATGTTCGTAGAGTTCACCATTTTTAATGCCGCAGATCAGTGTTTTGGCATCTGGGTTACGTTCAAATTCGCCGCCTTCACCTTTAATGACCGCACTATTTTGATAACCCAGTTTAAATGCTGCTTGCTGATGCGAACTACGATAAGCAGGGTGGAAAATAGCTTGCAAGGTCGCTTTGGCATTAAACGGATTGATCAAGCGTGCAAGCGTATGAATGGGTGAACGAAGACCCATAACATTTCGTAGGGAAATTAAGTCACTTAAAATCGGGGAGATGGCGTGCAGCGGTAGATACGCAAAATTATGCGTCGCTAATTCCTGTTCCACATCTGCTTGAGTTTGGCAAATATTAAAATCGAGATACTCTAATACCTGTTCAGTATAAATACGGTTAATGGTATGACCAGATGCGCCGTGCATTACGACCTTATAACCTGCTTTGGCTAAAGTCAGTGCCGCTAAGAGAAACCATGGATAGTGTTTACGCTTGCCTGCATAAGAAGACCAGTCTAAATCGACCTCTAAAGCCGTGAACGGCAGTTGATCTCGTGTGGCTTGAACAAAGCCTGCCAGTTCATCTACAGACTCTTCCTTAACTCGTAGTAGCATCAGAAATGCACCGAGCTGTACATCTAACACTTGATTTTTCAAGATCATATCAAAGGCTTGGTAAGCTTCTTCATAACTGAGTGAGCGTGCCCCATTTTTTCCTTTGCCAATAATGCGAACAAACTGAGCAAATGGGTGCTCAGCATCTTTATAAATATTTCTTTTGTTGTTCATGAAAAAACCAAAGTAAGTGAAGGCTGTGTTGAGTTATTTTAGTGGAACAATCAAAAAAACAGCACTTTTAATTTTAAATAAATTTTCAACCATTAGACTAAAGTATGAGCCATATTGTTTAGATTTTATACATTATGATTAAAATCAGTTTACTTTGATTAAAGAATGTTAGGTAAAATTTACCCAATTATTGTGACTCGCTAGTTTTTAGTCTCTCCCATTGCAGTAAATGTGAATGAACTGTGATTTTTGTCACAGTGCTGTTGTTTGTACACCATGATTTTTTTACCCGGTGTTTGGATGCGGTCCAAACTGTGGGCTTTTTTGTGTTTATCAGAAAGCCAACTACCTATGAGGAAGTATAGGTATACCGATTTTTTCAGTCTTTTGATTTACAGAAGTATTCGTTATGACTAAGAAACCAATCTATAAGTCACTATATTTTCAAGTTATTGTCGCGATTATTGCGGGTATCTTAGTAGGACATTTTTTCCCTAGTGGTACGCAAGTTATCAATGGCGTTGAAAAATATGTACCCGGCTGGGGCGAGCTTTTTTATCCTTTAGGTCAAGGCTTTATTAAGCTGATCAAGATGATTATTGCGCCAGTAATTTTCTGTACCGTCGTGAGTGGTATCGCGGGTATGGAAAGTATGAAGTCTGTGGGTAAAACAGGCGGTGTTGCGCTACTTTACTTTGAAATTGTATCGACTATTGCACTACTGATCGGTTTACTGGTCATTAACATCTGGAAGCCAGGTGTGGGCATGAATGTTGACCCTTCAACACTAGATACTTCTGGGATCTCAAAATTTGTTGAGTCGGGTCAGCAGCAATCGACTGTCGACTTCTTTATGCATATCATTCCAAACACGGTGGTTGGTGCATTTGCTGAAGGTGAAATCCTGCAGGTGCTACTCTTTGCCTTGATGTTTGGTTTTGCATTACATAAGTTGGGTGATGCAGGTAAACCTGTACTGAAGTTCATCGATCAAATTTCTCATGTGTTCTTTAACATTGTAAATATGATCATGAAACTTGCTCCAATTGGTGCTTTTGGTGCAATGGCATATACCATCGGTAAATATGGTATTGGTAGCTTGGCGCAACTTGCTCAGTTGATTATCTGTTTCTACATTACCTGTTTACTTTTCATTTTCTTGGTTTTAGGCACAATTTCACGTCTTTGTGGCTTCAGCATTTTGAAAATGATTCGTATGATTCGCGAAGAGTTGTTGATCGTACTGGGTACCTCATCTTCAGAGTCGGTTTTACCGCGTATGCTGAAAAAGCTTGAAATTGCAGGTTGTGAAAAGTCAGTGGTTGGTTTGGTTATTCCAACAGGTTATTCATTTAATTTAGACGGTACCTCAATCTACCTGACAATGGCAGCGATCTTCATTGCACAAGCGACCAATACTCAGCTCGATCTTATGCACCAAGTGACTTTATTGGGTGTGTTATTGATTTCATCGAAAGGTGCTGCGGGTGTAACAGGCTCGGGCTTTATTGTGATGGCAGCGACTTTGTCAGCCGTTGGTCATATTCCAGTGGCGGGTCTTGCGCTTATCTTAGGTATTGACCGTTTTATGTCTGAAGCACGTGCCTTAACCAACTTGGTGGGTAACTCATTGGCAACGATTGTTGTTGCGAAATGGGTGGGTCAGTTAGACCAAGAAAAATTAAACTTCGCACTTGCAAATCCAGAAGAAGTAGATCGTTTGATGGCTGTTGAAGAAAATGCTCACGCATAATTTCAGTTCATCTTAAAAAGGAAGCCCAAGGGCTTCCTTTTTTATTGGAATATAAAATGGCCTGATGCGTTCATGACAGTTGCCTTAAAAATGGCTAGCATGTGAGCTGAATAATAAAACAACGTCACTACAAGGAAGAAGCATGTTGAATTACGATGCAGACTTAGAACTATTTCGCGATAACTTTCGCCGTTTTATGAATGAACACATTGCACCACACTATGAACAGTGGGAACGAGAAGGCTTAATGCCGCGCTCAGTCTGGAATGCCTTGGGTGAAAATGGTTTCTTATGTGTCGATGTACCTGAGGAATATGGCGGTTATGGTGTTCCAACGCATTATTCACTCATGTTGGTGGAAGAGTCAGCACGTGCAGGTTTTAGTGCTTTATCGACAGGTATTTCTTGTCACTCTGAAATTGCTGCGCCTTATATTTTGCATATCGGAACTGAAGCACAGAAGCAGTACTGGTTACCGAAAATGGTGTCAGGTGAAGTGGTCGGTGCGATTGGGATGACTGAACCGGGTGCGGGTTCAGACTTACAAGCCATGCGAAGTAATGCCATTTTGCAAGGTGAGCATTATATTTTAAATGGCTCTAAAACCTTTATTTCCAATGGGCAACATGCCGACCTTGTGGTATTAGCGGTGAAAACTGATCCGCAAGCCCGAGCAAAGGGTGTTTCACTGATGTTAGTCGATACCCATTTGGATGGGTTTAAAAAAGGCACCAACCTCGACAAAATTGGGCTGCATTCACAAGACACTTCTGAGTTGTTTTATGACAATGTCAAAGTCCCGAAAGATCAATTGTTGGGACAAGCAGGCCAAGGTTTTGCTTATTTGATGCAAGAGCTACCACGAGAGCGTACAGCAATTGCAGCAACAGCTATAGGTGCAATTCGCGGTTCGATTGATGTCACCATCCAATACGTCAAAGAGCGCCAAGCTTTTGGTCAACATATTTCGCAGTTCCAAAATACACGTTTTGTTTTGGCTCAAGCCAAGATTGATGAACAAGCCACAGCAGCTTTTTACAATCAAAACGTTGAGCTTTATATGCAAGGCAAGCTGGATGTCGAAACCGCAGCAGCATTAAAAAGTTTTTCAACAGACATGCAAATGAAGGTGGCAGATAATTTATTGCAGCTCTTTGGTGGCTATGGCTATATGAGTGAATATCCAATTTCACGTTTCTTTGTCGATGCGCGTATTCAACGCATTTACGGCGGGACTAATGAAATTATGAAAGAAATTGTCGCGCGTAGTCTACTTGGGCGTTAAGCCTAGGTGCTGATATAAACATGCGTAAAAGAGCCTCAAGTAGGCTCTTTTTTATCGGTTCAGTACCAATAAACTTTCTTGAATAAAGGCGGGGAGGTCATATTGGGTTTGTGATGAAATGTATAAGTTATTGTCATTCACAACACCTGTGTCATACAGCACGGCACCTGCATCTTGTAAGTCTTGATGAAGGTGATGGATACACGTCATGCGCCTACCTTTCACAACTCCAGCATGCATTAAAATTTGCGGAACGTCTGCACTGCATAAAATAGGTTTTTGCATGTTTGCAAAGTGCCTGACAAATAAGACATAGCGTTCATCTTGGCACAGGTTGTCTGGCGAAAAACCGCCAGGAATGAGTAAGGCATCGAAGTCATGCACAGAGGCATCATCGATACTTTGGTCAATGGTGACAAAAGCTTTACGCTTTTTGCCATAAATGATTTTTCCAGCCTGACTTTCGAGGTTAATAATACTATGCCGAGCTGCTCGAAATGCTTCTACGGGTTCAGCATATTCGGCATCCTCAAAGTCATAGGTGACCAAGACTGCAATTTTTTTGTGCATGACAGTACCTACAGTTCATTATTGTTTTGTTTTATTGAGACTATAGAGCATTCGCTACTGCTGCATACTCTCTTTGTTATGAATACGTCAACTTTTAAGTAAAGCATATTTTAAAAGATATTCTAACGCACTGAAATACGGATGAATGGTGATTTTTGTGAAGTGTAGCAAAATTTTTCAAAAGCAAGACAGGGCTTTAAAAGGGAAGAGCTAAGACTCGAAAAACATCGTCGTGGTATTTTGCTTGAGCGATGTTTATGCATAACAGTAAGAAGAAAATAGGCAGGGCTCAGTGGTTTTATTGATGTCTATTATTGGGGCAGTTTATTGATAAACTTGATGATTAAATCAACTGTATGTTTTTAGCACTGAAACATACAAAGTCTTATTGCGCAAGATTTCAAAGCTAACTATTGTTATACTGTTTGCACAATGTTTATGAAGGGCGCCATAACAATGATCCAAGACGATCAAAACACAACGACTTCTCTTGACCTCAACCAAATCCGTCAGGATATCGACTCTGTTGATCAACAGATTCAACAACTTATTAATCGTCGAGCGAAACTGGCGGAAGCTGTTGCAAAAGCAAAATTTGCTTCTGAAGAGAATCCAATGTTTTACCGTCCAGAACGTGAAGCGCAAGTTTTACGGAATGTTATGGAGCGTAATGAAGGCCCTTTGTCTGATGTGACCATGGCACGTTTGTTCCGTGAAATCATGTCTGCATGTTTGGCTCTAGAAGCACCGCAAAGTATTGCATTTTTAGGCCCTGTCGGTACGTATACACATTCTGCGGTGTTGAAGCACTTTGGACATGATGCTGTGGTTCGTCCCTTACCGACGATTGATGAAGTGTTCCGTGAAGTGGAAGCAGGCAGTGCCCACTATGGTTTGGTGCCGGTAGAAAACTCATCAGAAGGTGTGGTCAACCATACTTTAGATTGCTTTAAAGCCTCAAACTTAAATGTGATTGGTGAAGTTGAATTGCGTATTCATCACCAGTTTCTTGTGTCTGAAAACACGCGTAAAGACAGTATTAAACTAATTTATGCGCATCAGCAAACTTTGGCGCAGTGCCGTGCATGGTTGGACGCGCACTATCCTGGTGTGGAACGTGTAGCTTTAAGCTCGAATGCTGAAGCGGCACGTCGTATTCGTACTGAATGGCATTCGGCTGCTATTGCATCTGATGTTGCAGCAAGTATTTATGACTTAGAAATTTTGCACAGTAATATTGAAGATAATCCTGAGAACACTACACGTTTCTTGGTGATTGGTCGTGAAAGAATCCCGCAAAGCGGTAATGATAAAACGTCATTGCTGATTTCTGCACATGATCGTGCAGGTGCATTATTGGAAATCCTTGCACCATTTGCAAAGCACAACATTAGTTTGACCAGTATCGAAACGCGTCCAGCACTGCCTGAAAAATGGGCTTATGTTTTCTTCATCGACCTAGAAGGGCATGTGGAACAAGACAATGTTAAAGCGGCGATTGAAGAGATTCGTCCACTCGTAAAAGAAGTTCGAGTATTGGGTTCATACCCGATTGCAGTACTGTAATCTCTAAGGTGGTTGGGTTTACTCTAAACTCAACCATGTACACCACTTGTAAGAATGGAAAGGTCACATGTCGTTTGCTCCAGCCAATGAAGGTATTGCGAAGTTAAAACCATATCAACCGGGTAAGCCAATCAGCGAATTAGAGCGTGAATTGGGCATGACCGATATTGTTAAACTTGCCTCAAATGAAAACCCTTTGGGTTGTTCGGACAAAGTAAAAGAAGCAGTTGCTGCTGAATTGGCGGAAATTGGACGATATCCAGATGGTGGTGGTTTTATCTTGAAGGATCAAGTGCATACGCAGTTTGGTGTAGCACATGATTGTATTACTTTAGGCAATGGTTCAAACGATTTACTTGAAATTTTTGCCCGTGCATTTGTTTCAGAAAAAGATTCGGTGGTGTATAGCCAACACGCATTTGCAGTCTATGCTTTGGTCACACAAGCGATTAATGCCGAAGCGATCGAAGTACCTGCTCAAGGTTTTTCGCATGACCTTGACGCGATGGCGGCAGCAATTAAAAACAATACCAAATTGGTGTTTATTGCAAATCCCAATAACCCGACAGGAACTTGGTTTGAAGAGGCTGAATTTGAGCGCTTCATGCAAAAAGTACCAAGTCATGTGATTGTGGTTTTAGATGAAGCTTATGTGGAATATTTCCCAGAAAACTTTAACAGCTTAAAGTTTTTAGCACAGTATTCAAACCTGATTGTTAGCCGTACCATGTCGAAGTGCTTTGGTTTAGCGGCATTACGTGTTGGCTTTGCTTTAGCATCGGCAGAAGTGACAGACTTCTTAAATCGTATTCGTCAGCCGTTTAACGTCAACCATTTAGCCATGGTGGCAGCGGTTGCTGCACTGAAAGATGAAGATTTCATTGAGAAATCACGTATGGTCAATAAAGCTGGCATGGTGCAACTTGAAACAGGTTTTAAAGCGCTAGGCCTAAACTATGAGCCTTCTCGTGCTAACTTCATTTTGGTCGATATACAAGCCGATCCTGCACAAACTTTTAATGCTTTATTAAAAGAAGGGGTGATTGTTCGTCCCGTGGGCATCGCCAATCATTTACGGGTATCGATTGGAACTGAAGCTGAAAATACGAAATTTTTAACGGCTTTGGCCAACGTACTAGGTTTAGAGGCGAACGCTTAAATTATGTCTGCGCCACTGTTTGAAAAAGTTGCATTTATTGGTCTTGGACTGATTGGTTCAAGTCTTGCACGGGTGATGATTGCTGAAGGTTTAACCCAAAATATTGTAGCCTCTACACGTTCGGAAAAAACCTTACAGGATGCCAAAGCTTTGGGCTTAATCCAACAGGGGTATAGCGATCCTGTACAGGCGGTTCAAGGTGCGGACTTGGTGGTTTTAGCTTTACCTGTTCGTGCAACGCAAAAAGTCTTGGAAACCATCAAACCATATTTGCAAGAACATACGATTATTACCGATGTGGGCAGTACCAAAGGTAATGTGGTCGATGCGGCCAAAGCTGTGTACGGTGAAGCATTGCCTGCTGGCTTTGTACCGGGGCATCCAATTGCGGGTGCAGAACATACAGGTGTGCATGCAGGTAAGGTCGATTTATTTGCAAATCATAAAGTGATTTTGACACCGTTACCAACCAGTGCTGATTGGGCCGTAGAGAAACTGATCCAACTGTGGCAAGCTGCGAAAGCAGAAGTGATTTGTATGGATGTGGCCAAGCATGATGAAGTCTTGGCGCATACCAGTCATCTTCCGCATTTGATGGCCTTTAACTTAGTTGAACAACTGGCAAACCGTGAAGATAATTTAGATATTTTTCGCTATGCTGCGGGGGGATTTCGCGATTTTTCTCGAATTGCGGCAAGTGACCCACAAATGTGGCACGACATCTTTTTTGCCAATAAAAAAGCCATTTTAAATGCCGTAGATGGTTTTGAAAACCAACTGGCAACGATTCGTAAACTCATTGAAGATGAAGATTCACATGCTTTAATGGGCTTGCTTGGACATGCGCAAGCAGCACGCCAGCATTTTAACCATATGCTGGCTCAAAAACCTTTCATGGAGAACAATAAAGTGACGACACAGCAATTCACCATATTACCGGGTAAAAAGAGTTTCCAAGGTAAGTTTAGCGTGCCAGGTGATAAATCTGTGTCACACCGTTCAATCATGTTTGGTGCAATTGCAGAAGGAACGACGCATGTGACAGGTTTCTTGGAAGGAGAAGATGCGCTAGCGACCTTACAAGCCTTCCGTGATATGGGCGTGAGCATTGAAGGTCCTAAAAATGGTGAAGTGACGATTCATGGTGTGGGCGTAAATGGCCTAAAAGCGCCAGCAAGTGCGCTTTACATGGGTAACTCAGGTACTTCGATGCGTCTGCTTTCAGGCATGCTTTCTGCGCAAAAATTTGACTCTGTAATGACGGGTGATGCATCACTGTCGAAGCGTCCAATGGAACGTATTGCTAAACCGTTACGCGAAATGGGCGCACAGATTCAAACAACAGGTGAGCGTGGTACACCTCCTGTTTCGATCACTGGAAACCAAGCTTTGCAAGGCATTCACTATGATTTGCCAATGGCATCTGCGCAGGTGAAATCTGGGATTTTATTGGCAGGTTTGTGGGCAGCAGGTGAAACATCGGTCACAGAACCTGAACCTACACGTGACCATACTGAACGTATGCTACGTGCATTTGGTTATGACGTGAAAACAGAAGGCAATCGTATTTCACTGCAAGGTGGCGGTAAGTTAGTTGGTACAGAGATTCAAGTGCCATCAGATATTTCGTCGGCTGCTTTCTTTATGGTGGGTGCTGCGATTACCGAAGGTTCAGACGTTACTTTAGAAGCCGTGGGCATTAACCCAACACGTACAGGTGTGATCGAGATTTTGAAGCAAATGGGTGCAGATATTACGGTTGAAAATGAACGTATTGCAGGCGGTGAGCCGATTGCAGATATTCGTATTCAAGGCACACGTACACTCAAAGGTATTCATATGCCTGAAGATCAAGTGCCATTGGCGATTGATGAATTTCCTGCATTGTTCATTGCGGCTGCCTGTGCAGAAGGGCAAACCGTACTAACGGGTGCTGCTGAACTGAGAGTAAAAGAGTCAGACCGTATTCAAGTGATGGCGGATGGTTTAAAAACCATGGGTATCGATTGTACGCCGACTGACGATGGCATCATCATCGAAGGTAAAGGTCATTCGGGCGAGTGGGGCGCGATTTTCACCGGTGGAGAAATTGAATCACATCACGATCACCGTATTGCAATGAGTTTCTCAATGGCAGGTTTACGCACCTCTGGTGAAATTAAAATCATTGGTACTGAAACGGTTGCTACGAGTTTCCCGACCTTTACGCAATTAAGCAATCAAGCCGGTTTAGCGATCCAAGTCACGGAATAAGACTAAAGCTTATATATTTTGTGTGAGAACAGCCAAGCTTTTGCTTGGCTGTTTTGTATTAAGCCATTATGCTAAACCCATATAACAAAAAAGCCTTTGGGATGATCAATGAGAAAATTACAATTTACGGCGCAGCATGGACAGCAGCAGGAAGTAAGTGAGAGTAGTGTAGTACAGAAGCAGGTACAAGACCTACTGGTTGAAAAGTTAGGTCAATTGGGTTTTGAAACTTTGCCACAAAGTGGTGATCAAGTGGCTGTGAGTGTCGATAATCATACTTTGCCACTGTCTATTACGTGCCAAGGTCATGACGGCGAAGGAAATCTGGTGTGCGAAATTGCCTCTTATCCAGATGAAGAGCAAGACTGGTTAGACCGAATTGCTGAACGAAGCTTATTAAATCAATTGGCACAAGCGGTTGAAACCACACTAAAAACAGATAAAAGTTTTACTGAGTTTGAGTGGAAAGGCTAATTGAATAGATAAAAAATGCTGAATTGGTTTTTCCTAATTCAGCATTTTTTAGAACAGAACACGTTTAATATTTTGATGGGTCAACGCGCTTATAACTGGATGTGCTATAAGACTTATTCCACACGTAACCACGTCTGACTACGTCCCACAGCCGAGACGCCTAAATAGCCTCTTAAGAATAGTTTTTTCCCATTTGGGCTAATTTTACCTTTTAGGCTATACAGCTTGCCTGAAACGGGGTCAATGATTTTGCCATGGGTATAATTAATATTATTTTCAGTTTTTAAACCTGTAATCACTTGCATACCAATAATAGGCTTATCGGTGTAGGGTGCAGGGCAGTTGGTGCAGAACTCTTTTGCTGTATAACCTGGGCGAGGAGTTGCTTTCAGTGCAGTTCCTGCATAAGTTCCATTGGCTTGCTTTTCAATTTTCACCAGACCTTTGGGTTCTCCAGTTTTATCATCGATATAACGCCAAGTTCCTATAATGTCCTGAGCACAGGCTGATGTGGTGGCTATAGTGACTAAAACTGCCCCGAGAATTGTTTTCATAAAATCCCTGAATATTTTAAAAATTATTTAAATGAATAGCTCTCTCGAGCTAAGATGTTGATTGTATAACTTATTATTTGAATAATGATGTGCAGAATATATCAAGTTCAAGCGTAGATTGTTGCATAAAGTACCATTAGCAGGGTTCAAGCCTCACTGATTTTTAAAACAGGTATTTGATGGAGGTAGTGCTGATTGAGTTTAGCGCTCAAAAGGGAGCTTAAAATTATTTTGGGAACAGAATAGATATAACGGACGGCTAATGAAGCGTTGGAATAGAAAAAGAGATACGTCTAGATTAAAAATAAAAAGTTCAAGAAAGAAAGGGGCTAATGTTAGACAGTCATTTCTTTCCTGAACTGAGTGATGCGTTAAATCCACAGGAAACGTGTAATCGCAATACGTAACTGTTTTAAGTAACCGGTAAAGAAATGGTTTGCACCAGGTAATACAGTCACTAAATGGCGCTGCGGTTTAGCCCATGTAATCATGTCAGACAGTAAGGTCACTTCATCGGCTTCGCCATGGATAAATAAGATGTCACCTTTAAGTTGAGGTGTTACATAGTGGCGCACACCTGCGACCGTTGCCGTTGGTAGACCACATAAAATGGTTTGTTTTGGTCGAATTTCTTCTTGTAAAGCATCATAGCATTTTGCCATGACATGCGCACCGAAACTAAAACCACCTGCATAGAAGGGTAAAGTTGTATGTGCTGCACGAGCATGCTTAATCACTTCAAGAACATCATCAGTTTCGCCATGACCTTCGTCGTGTAGACCAACACTTTGACCTGAGCCACGGAAACTTGGACGGTACACAATACAACCGCGTTCTAAGAACATTTGCGCAAGCAATGCTGGAACCTTGTGTTGAGGCGTACCACCTTGGAGTGGATGGGGGTGAGTAACTACCGCGAATCCTTTCACTTCACCCTGTGGATAATCTACAAAAACTTCAATTTGCCCAACTGGACCTTGAATGAACATCTGCTCAGACATAGAGAATCGATACATATAACAGGAGAATGGGCTAGTTTAACCGTTTATGCTTATTAAAAACACAGATTGGCAATAAAATAAGTCTACTGATATAGTCTGTTTAATTGTTTTTTAATCAGGTTATCTATGCTTGCCCTTGTTTCTCCTGCCAAAACTTTAGATTACCAAACTGCTTTACCAACCGATGCGTATACACAACCCAGATTGCTACAACATTCCCAAGAATTGATCGAAGTTAGTCGCAAACTGTCAGCAAGTGAAATTGCAAGCTTAATGAGTGTCAGTGAAAAAATTGCCACCTTAAATGTCGATCGTTTTCGCGATTGGCAGCCAGAATTCAACTTTGCAAATGCCCGACAAGCTATGTTTGCTTTTAAGGGCGATGTCTATACTGGTTTAGATGCTTATCATTTGTCAGAGTCGAGCATTGAATACGCACAGCAACATTTAAGAATGCTCTCTGGGTTATATGGTTTGCTACGTCCATTGGACTTGATGATGCCGTATCGTTTAGAGATGGGAACTAAGCTAGCTAACCCACGCGGACATAATCTGTATGAGTTTTGGGGCAATCACATTACCGATTTAATTAACCAAGATTTAGAACAGGCAGGTTCGAAAATTTTGCTGAATATTGCTTCGGATGAATACTATAAATCTGTGAAAGAAAGCAAAATTCAAGCAGAAATTATTAAACCTGTGTTTTTAGATCAGAAAAATGGCAAATATAAAGTCATTAGTTTCTATGCCAAAAAAGCGCGTGGTTTGATGGCGCGTTATATGATTGAAAACCAAATTGATCAAATTGAGGGGTTAAAATCATTCCAAACAGATGGTTATTATTTTGATGCAGATAGCTCATTAAAAAGTGAGTTGGTCTTTAAACGAGATGAACAGGCAGCATAACGAAAGGGCATTCCAATGGTGCAGTATACAAAACAGTTTCAGGACTATTGGGCGCTCACCGCAAAGCAATTGAGTTTGGATGACGATACCACTCAAAAGTTCCATGCCTCGCTGTATAACGCCTATAGTGAAGTACAGCGGCATTATCATAGCATTCAACATATTGTTGAATGTTTTGAGCATTTTCATCAGATCAAAACCTACCTAGACGATCCTTTGTCTGTTGAGTTGGCCATTTGGTTTCATGATGTCATTTACAACCCGCAAGCACATGATAATGAGCAGCAAAGCGCCGACTATATGCAACGGATGCTTAAAAATGTGCTTGGAGCTGAGCAAATTGCAAAGCTCTACGCATGGATTTTGGCAACAAAAGCACATGCACCGACAGTTGACACTGATTTGGCTTATTTATTGGATATTGATCTGGCTATTTTAGCCAGTGATCCTATGCGTTTTGCTGAATATGAACGCCAAATTCAGCAAGAATATGCTTGGGTTGAGCCCGCACTTTATGTGCAGAAGCGCCAGCAAGTGTTAAGGCACTTTTTAGAAACGCAACCACTGTACCAGACGCCATTTTTCCAAAAGTGCTATGAGCGTCTTGCTAAGCAGAACTTAGCCCAAACTTTAGGTGTTTAAAGCCCTTTAAATGCTTCGATGGCACGAACACGACTGGATTTTAAATCGACGATTGGTTTGGGGTAGTCCAAATCCATATTCTGCTGCTTCGCATAAGGCTCATGAATGTTTTTGGCATCTAAATGTGCAAGCTCTGGCAGCCACTGTCGAATATAATCACCATTGCTATCAAATTTCTGAGATTGGCTCACAGGGTTAAAGACTCGGAAGTAAGGCACAGCATCGGTGCCTGTGGAGGCACACCACTGCCATCCGCCATTATTGGCAGCTAAGTCACCATCAGCCAAATGTTGCATAAACCATTGCTCGCCAAGTCGCCAATCAATCAACAAGTTTTTAGTTAAGAACATTGCGACAATCATACGGACACGATTGTGCATCCAACCTGTCGCAAGTAGTTGTCGCATGCCTGCATCCACAATTGCAATACCAGTACGACCTTGTTGCCATGCGTTTAAATCTTCAGGCGAATCTCGCCAAACAATACGCTGTGTGTTGGTTTTAAATGGTAGATGTTTAGAGACATGTGGAAAATCAAATAAAATATGTTGATAAAACTCCCGCCAAAGTAATTCATCTAACCAAGTCTGCTGGCCTGTGTTATCAATCATAAATTGACCGTGTTGAGCACGAAACAGGGCATTGAGACACTGGCGAATCGACACGATCCCGAGATTTAAATAAGTTGAAAGTTGACTGGTGCTATTTAAAAATGGAAAGTCCCTCTCTTTTTGATAGCCACTAACTTTGTGATCAATAAAATCATCGAGCACTGAAAGCGCATATATTTCCGTTTCAGGCCAATAGGCTTTAATTTGATTTAGCTCATTCGTATTCACATCAATCAGCGATTCAATGTGTGGAATGGTTGCATTTAAATCGGTAGGAAGTTGTATGGGCTGCTGCGTAGAAGGGAGTGGATAGCACTGCGGTAAGCCAATATTTAAGCGCTCATAACAGGTTTTTTTAAAAGCGCCAAAGACTTGATAGGGCTTACCAGATTGGTTACGAATACTGTTTAAGGGAAAGAGGGTTCGATCTTGGAAGAGTGTAAATTCAATGTGTTGCTGATTTAAGCATTGTTGAACTTCGGCATCGCGCTTAAGCTCATTCACGCCCATTTCGATATTTGCAAAAATCTGTTGTACTTGCAGTGTATGACACAAAGATGAAAGCCGACGTGGAATATCTTGCCACAGCGGAATATTTAGAATGAGCAAAGGAATATTCAGCTGAGCAAGGCTCTGTTTTAAATCGTGCAATTGTCTGACATATAAATCAATTTTTACAGCTGCATCATGATGTAATAGCCACTGTTGTGGGGATAGGATCACTAAAGCCAGCATAGGTCCATGTTGGCTTGCATGCCAAAGTGCGGCATGGTCGTGTATGCGAAGATCTTGTCTAAACCAAATTATGTTCATAAAAGGTTAATCAACTGTAATTTTTTGAAATATAAAATATTACAAAATTGAGCACTTTGATCATATTTTTTTCTCACTCATTTAATTTAATCTTATGTTATTGAAATAATTAAATCAGAAAAAACTATAAAGTGTGAAGATACTTTTTATCTGATAAATGTGTGGCCCTTTGTATTATTTGTTATGATTTGTAATCATGCTAAAGCAGTTGTGGATATTGTGAATGTCATGAAAAAAATTCTAATCCCTATTTTTGTGGCTGCTGTTTGTTTGCTTGGGTTTGTTGTTTTTCAGGATACAGAAACGAAAAAACAGCAACAGTTGAATCAACTCATGAACAGTACTGAGCCTAAAGTGCAAAAGTTGAGTCCTCTCTCAAAGGCAAACGTCGTGCCTGAAAAAGTCAATAGCTCGTTTTCAAAGTGATGCTGAAGCAATAATCGATCAGGTCTCCATTAAAGTAATTTGAAGCTTAAGATAGAATAAAATCATGTATAAATGACTTATCGTGTTGAATTTTAATTAAAAATAAATTTAAAACAATTAAAAATCAGTGTGTTATAATTCGCGCCAAGATATATTGAATTTTAGACTTTGAGTCTAAAATGACGTTTTTGTTGAAAGCTGCATACGGTTTATGCGGCTTTTTTGTTTAGGTATATATGGTTCGACCATACGTTTGAATCATTCATGGCTAAATAAACTTTTCCTGAATTGAGGAAATTTGGCATATTCATTGCTTTAACTTCCAGAAATTTAATCAGATTTTCATCGTACTGAGTGTCGAAATTTTTTGGCAGTTATACAGTTTTAAAAGTTTATTTACAGGGGCTAGGTCATGACGACTCCTAATCCATCTTCAGAAAATATGCTCGAGCGTATGTTCAAACTGAGTGAAAATAAAACCAGTTTTCGTACAGAGCTTCTTGCAGGTGTAACCACATTCTTAACCATGTGTTACATCATTATTGTGAATCCAATGATTTTATCCGAAACGGGGATGGATCATGGTGCTGTCTTTGTAGCGACTTGTCTTGCAGCCGCAATTGGCTGTTTGGTTATGGGTATTGTTGCAAATTATCCAATTGCATTAGCACCAGGTATGGGCTTAAACGCTTACTTTACCTATTCGGTGTGTATGGGTATGGGTGTGCCTTGGCAGACTGCTTTAGCTGCAGTGTTTGTATCAGGTTTGGTGTTCATTGCGATCAGTATGTTTAAGATCCGTGAAGCCATTGTGAATGCAATCCCAATGTCGCTTAAGCTTGCGATTGGCGGTGGAATTGGTTTATTCCTTGCGTTGATTGCTTTAAAAAATGCAGGCGTTATTGTGGACAATCCAGCGACTTTGGTTGGATTGGGCGACTTAAAGCAACCGACGGTTCTTTTGGCTTTATTTGGCTTCTTGATGGTGGTTGTACTGCATCACTTTAAAGTGCGTGGTGCCATCATTATCAGCATCTTGGCTTTAACTGCAATTTCAACAGCAATGGGCTTAAGCGAGTTCAAAGGTGTTGTTGGTGAGATTCCATCAATTGCTCCAACATTCATGCAAATGGACTTTGAAGGTCTATTTACGGCAAGCTTAGTGGGTGTCATCTTTGTATTTTTCTTGGTCGATTTATTTGACTCAACAGGTACATTGGTTGGCGTGTCACACCGTGCAGGCTTACTGAAAGATGGCAAGCTTCCACGTTTGAAAAAAGCATTATTTGCAGACTCAACCGCAATTGTTGCAGGTGCAGCATTAGGTACATCTTCGACGACACCATATATTGAGTCGTCTGCGGGTGTTGCTGCTGGTGGCCGTACAGGTTTAACCGCAGTTGTGGTCGGTGTGTTATTTATCTTATGTTTGTTTTTAGCACCCTTAGCTCAATCTGTACCCGGTTTTGCAACAGCTCCAGCATTGTTATTTGTTGGCGTGTTAATGATTCAGGGGATTACCCATATTGATTGGGATGATATTACTGAAGCTGTACCTGCGTTCTTAACCATTGTATTTATGCCATTTACCTACTCAATTGCAGATGGCATTGCGATGGGCTTTATTAGCTATGCATTGGTTAAATTGTTCACCGGTAAAGCGGCGACTGTACCGTACATGGTGTGGATTGTAGCTGTGCTTTGGGCATTAAAATTCGCGTTATTTGGTGGCTAATTCATCAAATAGTGATAAGGGTGTAAACTCAGTTTACGCCCTTTTTTATTTTTAAAGAGGAAAAGATATGAGTCAATTGGAGCTCATTCGTGCTTTACCAAAAGCTGAATTGCATGTGCATATTGAAGGGACATTTGAGCCAGAACTCATGTTTGCAATCGCACAGCGTAATCAAATAGACATTCCTTATAAGTCGGTTGAAGAAGTAAAACAGGCTTATAATTTTCACAATTTGCAATCATTTTTAGACATCTATTATGCAGGTGCAAATGTACTGATTCATGAGCAAGATTTCTACGACTTGGCTTGGGCGTATTTTGAAAAATGTGCCGAAGACCGTGTAGTGCATACCGAAATGTTTTTTGATCCACAAACGCATACAGACCGCGGTATTGCTTTTGAAACAGTGATTAATGGTCTGCAACGCGCATGTGATGATGCCAAGGCAAAATTTGGCATTAGTTCGCATTTGATTATGTGTTTCTTGCGTCATTTAAGTGAAGAAGCAGCCCTTGAAACTTTAGCACAGGCATTGCCGTATAAAGATCAAATCATTGGTGTAGGCTTGGACTCAAGCGAAGTTGGACATCCTCCTTCAAAGTTTGAACGTGTCTTTGCTAAAGCACGTGAAGCAGGCTTTTTAGTGGTTGCGCATGCGGGTGAAGAAGGTCCAGCAGAATATGTGTGGGAAGCTTTAGATTTGCTTAAAGTGAATCGTATTGACCACGGTGTGCGTTCTGAAGAAGATCCTGTATTAATGCAGCGTTTGATCGCAGAGAAAATGCCACTAACAGTTTGTCCGCTAAGTAACTTAAAGTTATGTGTCGTTGAAGATATGGCACAGCACAATATCCGCCGTTTGTTGCAACAAGGTGTGCAAGTAACAGTAAATTCAGACGATCCATCGTACTTTGGTGGTTATATGAATGATAACTTTATTGCCATTACAGATGCGTTAGACTTAACAGCAGCTGAGCTAAAACAATTGGCGTTGAACTCTTTTGAAGCGTCGTTTATTTCGGCAGAAGAGAAGCAAAAATGGGCGGCTGAAATTGTAGCCATTGCTTAATCTAATGTCCTTTTAAAGACAGAGTTCGCTCTGTCTTTTTTATGTGAGGTCGATATGAAAAAAATCATTGCATTGCTTGTGGTTATTTTTGTGCTCTTTGCAGTTTATTTGCTCAAAACGGATATTGGGTTAACGCAAAAACTACTAAAGCCAGTGGTGGTGTATCAGTGCGGTGTCGAGCTTGAAGCGACAAGGCTGTGGAAAGTCAGTACAGCATTGCTTGGTGAAGAGAAAAAGAATCAGCTCCAAACGCAAATCTGTGGTTGCGTGGGTGAAAATGCGTTAAACGATATTCCAGCAATAACTTTGTTGCGCGCAGTGGTTGATGAACAAGTCAAAAAACAGGTGGTCCAACAGGGTGTGTTGAATACGCTGAAAGGATGTGTGGTGGATGAAGTCCTAAAAGCAACAGATTGATGCTTTTAGGCTAATTCAACTTGGTCTTACTTTGCTTGTTTGGTCATGCTATTTAACACATTATCTTTATCAATAAAGTGGTGTTTCAGTGCTGCTGCAATATGACCCACTAACAGCAATCCTGCAGCCCATGAAATCCAGATATGTAAAGGTTTTACGATTGCGAGTAATTCAGGGTTGTCTTGTACTAAACGGGGAATTTCAAAAAGGTACAATACAGGCGCAGGGTGCCCAGCACTCCAGCTAAATAAACAGCCAGTAATTGGCAAAGCCAACAAAATGAAATATAAAGCCAAATGACCGAGGTGTGCCATTTTTTGCATGAACGGTGACATACTGTCTGGAAGTTTGGGTGCAGGGTGGGTATAGCGCCAAAAGATACGAATCACCACCAGAAAAATAATCGTGGTTGCAATGTTCTTATGTAAGGTAATGATATCCCCTTTAAAGCTACCATCAGCATCATAGCTGAGGAAGTTTCCGCTATAAAAACCAATCAGCCAAGCAGCAATAAAGATAATTGCCATGAGCCAATGCAGAATTTGAGCGGTACGCGTGTAATGGGTATTTGCCGAGTTCATTAGGTTCACATCCATTTTTATGTTGCGCTATTTTATAGAACTATAGATAGGTCAAAAATGTAGTAGATGCAACATAGCGTTGATATTCTGCAACGCTGCATAGACCAGTGACGCATGACTGATCTAAAACTGTGCAATAAGCGAAAGATATTAAAATGGCATGGAAATAGTGTTTCCGTAACTAGCAAAGATTCGGCAAAATACGCGCACTTTAACTGTTATAAATGGATATATCCGTGAAAAAAATGATTGCAGTGCTTGCTCCTTTGGCTTTGATCCTTTCGGCTTGTACAACGACTGATATAGCAACGACCAATACGACGACCACCACACAACAACTGGGTACAGCAGCGCTTAAAATTGCCATTAATGCAAAATGTACGACTGAGTTGAATAATCTGCCAGCATGGAAAACAGCAACCAAATTTATGACGGCTGATCAAAAAACCGATATTCAAACCGAAATTTGTGGTTGTGTCAGTGAGAAAGCCCCACAAAATATTACCGCTGTCGATGTGGCAACAGCGGCCATTGACCCTGCGGCGCGTACAACCATTATTAGCAATGCTGTGACGAAAACCATCAATGCATGTGTGGCTGAAGTGGTGAATTAAGTTGTGATATATCAAAGAAGCGGGGGACATGCCTCGCTTCTTTGCGGTTTTTTGTACTTTTTGGCGTTTATCTTTTATATTGATGTGAATAATAACAATTGAAGCCTGATTTCTTTTACAACAAAGGGTGTATCTGTATGAAAAATGATAAGTTAATTCTCTGTTTGTTTGGCTCGCTTATGCTTTCCGCGTGTGTGTCGAATCCTTTATCTAGCTCAGATGATGATGGAATTTCGGCTATTAAAATGGCCTCACATGCAAAATGTATGGATGAAATCGAAACTAATCCGACATGGGTTGTGGGCAGTAAGCTGTTATCTGAAGACCAAAAACAGAAGAAAAAACGTGAAGTCTGCAACTGTGTGGGTGATAACTCGCCCAAAGTGTTGTCTAAAGAGCAGTTGGCTTTGGCGGCAATTGATCCCAAAGCAAAGGCAACCTATAGCGCTTTAGCAGCAACAAAAACAACAGCCACATGCGCCTCTGAAATGCTAAACTAAGCCAATAAATTGTTAAGTTTTTAAAATGGCTGTTGATCAGCCATTTTTTATGAGAGTAGAAAATGCAAATTGCAGGTGCAGATGAGGCAGGGCGCGGCCCTTTGGTGGGTTCAGTGGTCGCTGCTGCGGTAATATTAGACCCGAATAACCCGATACAAGGGTTAAATGATTCCAAAAAACTGACCGAAAAAAAACGTGAAAAACTTTTTGTCGAAATTAAGGAAAAAGCATTGGCATGGGCGATTGCTGAGGCGAGTGCTGCTGAAATTGATGAGATCAACATTTTACAAGCATCTTTGCTTGCGATGCGCCGCGCGGTTGAACAGCTTGCAATACAGCCTGAACATGTCTTGGTTGATGGTAATAAAATTCCACAAGGCTTGAGTATGAGCTGTGAGGCAATTGTGGGTGGGGATGCTTTACATGCTGAAATCTCAGCGGCGAGTATTTTGGCCAAAGTGACACGTGATCATCAAATGATTGAGATGGATCGAAAATATCCTCAGTTTGGATTTGCCAAACACAAAGGTTATCCAACCAAAGCGCACTTTGAAGCGATTGCTGAACATGGGGTTATCGACGAGCATCGTCGTAGTTTTGGGCCTGTAAAGAAAGTGATCGAGGGCAGAGTAAAACTTGAAGTGCGACATAAACCACCTAATTAATTTAAAGGGTTTATGGAGTATATAAAATTGTCATACCATCATCTTAACTTTGAAGATCGTACTGCATTAATGCTTGAGTCAAGAA